>JAZNIP010000136.1:0-11546 GCA_045577575.1 Lachnospiraceae bacterium
GTCTCGCCAATGTCAGAGTAGAAAACGCCATAGTGCAGGCGCAGGCACTGCCTGCGGTAAGCCCAATGTGGTAGGCGGCCAGTGTGGAGGCTGCAATCAGAGAACCTTGTAAAAGAAGTCGTTTGTAAAAGGCGGGGTTTAAAATCGGCTCCTTTGGGTTACGAGGCTTTTCGGACAGCAAATCACCGTCGGATTCTTCCATACCGATGGCAATGGCAGGCAGTGAATCGGTCACCAGATTGATAAACAGTAGCTGCACGGGAACAAACGGTACGGGAAGTCCTGCGATGGAAGTGTACAGCACCGAAAGGATTCCTGCGGTATTGCCGGAGAGCAGAAACAGGATGGAGCTGCGTATGTTCTGATACACATTTCTGCCGTTTGCAACTGCTTTGATGATAGTGGCAAAGTTGTCGTCTGTCAGAATCATGGAGGCTGCATCCTTAGATACTTCGGTTCCTGTGATGCCCATTGCGACACCAATGTCAGATTTTTTCAGGGCAGGTGCATCATTGACGCCATCGCCTGTCATAGCTACGATGCAGCCCTTTTTCTGCCATGTTTCCACGATGCGGATTTTATTTTCCGGTGAAACGCGGGCATATACTGAAATTTTATCAATTTTTTCATATAATTCATTTTCCGACATGTTGTCGAGCTCACTTCCGGTAATGGCGTAATCACCGTCTTCAAAAATGCCGATTTGCTTTGCAATGGCAGCAGCCGTTACCTTGTGGTCTCCGGTAATCATAACCGGACGAATTCCGGCTTTTTTTGCGTCATATACGGCCTGCGCGGATTCGGGGCGTGGCGGATCCATAATCGAAACAAGTCCGATAAAGCAAAGACCTGCTTCTGTATCGGCAGTAAGAGAGCTGTTTTCGGACAACTCGCGGAAGGAAAAGGCCAGAACACGCAGTCCGTTTTCTGAAAAATAACGGTTCTGGTCGGTAATGGTTTGTTTGTCGCTGTCTGTAATGGGGCGTATCTTGCCTTTTGAGAGAATATGGGTAGTGCGTATTAGCATTTCATCTACTGCACCTTTGGTTAAAAGCATAGGAACACCGTGCAGCATATATTTAACAGACATCAGTTTGCGCACAGAATCAAACGGAAGCTCCTCTAAGCGGGGCATGAGCTCCCGGAGTACTCTCTCATCCAATCCGGCGCGTCTTGCCATGAGCAGCAGGCAGTATTCGGTAGGGTCACCAATGCCGTTTACCGTAAGACTGCATTTTGTCAGCATGGCGCAATTGGGAGAAGCATCATCGTCTCCCTTTTCCAAAGAAGAATCGTTTGCTAAAACAGCACTGTAAAGAAGATAGCGATGTGCCTGATTCTTTAAATCCAATTCTTCCGGGAAAAGAAGCTGTCCGTCTATGAAAACCTGCTGAACAGTCATTTTATTCTGGGTCAGCGTGCCCGTTTTATCAGAGCAGATAACAGAGACACAGCCCAGACTTTCCACAGCCTTTAAATCTTTTAATATGGCATGCTCCTTTGCCATTTTTTGCGTTCCAAGAGCCTGAACAATCGTAACGATGGAGCTCAGAGCCTCCGGAATGGCGGCAACGGCAAGAGCGACTGCAAACAGCAAAGAATCTAAAAGACTCATGTCGCGGAACAGTCCGAGTAAAAATACTACACCACAAATAGCGAGAATAATAGCAGCCAGCTTTTTACTGAAGGCATCGAGGCTGATCTGGAGAGGTGTCTTACGAGCGGCAGCAGTATTCATAAGAGCAGCAATTTTTCCGATTTCTGTCTGCATGCCCGTAGCAGTGACGAGCACTTCGCCGCGGCCGTAAGCAACCAGACTGCCGGAGTAAACCATATTAGTACGGTCAGCCAGAGGCAGATCGCCGGACAAAACCTCATCCTGTTTTTCTACATTGGTGGATTCTCCGGTCAGGGAGCTTTCGTTGACCTGTAGGGAATAATTGTGCAAAAGTCTGCCGTCAGCAGATACGATGTCCCCTGCTTCCAGCAGCAGAATATCACCCGGCACAATGTCGACGGCAGGGATATCGGTACGGATGCCGTCCCGGAGAACACGAGCATGGGGTGCTGACATTGCCTTTAAGGAATTCAGTGATTTCTGAGCCTTTTGATATTGAACGGTTCCCAGAAGCGCATTTAGCAGAATAACAGCAAAAATAACGAGAGTACTCTCTGCGTTACCGGAAAGCCAGGAGATAACGGCAGCGGCAATTAAAATTAGGACAAGCAGATCCTTGAACTGCTCAAGGAAAACGATAAGCAGAGACTTTGGTTTTTCTTCCTGAAGCTGATTGGGACCGTATTGCGTTAAGCGGTGTTCGGCTTCGCTTTGTGCTAAGCCCGCTTCGTCAGAGGAAAATTTTTGGAAAAGTTCCGAAGTGGTTTGCTGATAGAATGGTTTCATAGGATGCTCCTTTCGTGTTTCTGCCAAAGACAGAACTTTATTTTAGTTTTTCACAGGAGAGCTGTTTTATGAAATAAAAAAAGACTCTTTATGTTTTAGCTGTCCACGACAAATAAAACATAAAAAGTCTTGTAACCATATCGGCATACATTGCCAGCCGTAAGCGGCGTGATGGTGACAATGTATTAAAACTACTCCCTTTTTCTGTGAAAATGAGAATTATTTAATTGTATGTCAGTATAAGACAGGGAATAAAAAAATGCAAGCGGAAAATTGAGAAAAAATTTATAATTTTTAAGTTTCTGCATATGCTGTTATAAAGTAAGAAGTATGCAGATACAAATAACAGGAGAATTATATATGCAGAAAAAAACACTAATCAAATGTATTTTACTTCCACTGGCAGTGGGTGCGGTTTCCGGATTTCTTACAAGAAACGGAATGAAGGACTTTATGCAGATTGCTCAGCCCTCCCTGACACCACCGCCCTGGGTATTTCCGATTGTTTGGACGATTCTTTATATTATGATGGGAATTGCTTCTTATGATATTTTCGTGTCAGAGACTGATAGAAAAAGCAAAATGACAGCACTCAGTCTTTATGCTACACAACTGTTTTTTAATTTCTGGTGGTCAATCATTTATTTTAATTTAAAAAATTATTTATTTGCTTTTATCTGGCTTATCGCCATGTGGGGGCTGATTATTGCAACGACACTGGAATTCCGTAAAATCAGTAAGAAAGCGGCTCTTTTGATGGTGCCATATCTTTTATGGACCACCTTTGCTGCATATTTAAATTACGGTGTATATGTGTTGAATCGGTAGAAATAAAAAAGAAGTCGGAGTTGATTACCGGCTTCTTTTTTTGCGCGCAGACGGTGGGATTCGAACCCACGTGCCCCGGAGGGCAAACGCATTTCGAGTGCGCCCCGTTATGACCACTTCGATACGTCTGCATATGAAAATATATTTTGAATCACGCAAATTATTATAATGGGAATTGGGCGGCAAGTCAACAGCACAAATTATAATCAGCCGGAATTTTCAGATAGGAAAACCCACTCTGATGAAAAGAAAAAAGTTGAGCATGCATTTAAAATATTATATAATGAAACAATAAGACAAAAGATAATGCGTGCAAAGGTTTGAATGCAGTAAAGGAGGCTTCCGGATGAAAAGAATTGGAATGTTGACCAGTGGTGGAGATTGTCAGGCATTAAATGCGGCAATGCGTGGTGTCGTAAAGACCATTATGAATGCTTCTGATGAAGTAGAGATTTACGGATTTTTAGAGGGCTACAAGGGACTGATTTACGGAAATTACAGAATGCTTCAGAGCTCAGACTTTTCCGGCATTCTGACAAAGGGTGGTACGATTCTCGGCAGCTCCCGTACACCGTTCAAGCTGATTCGTGAGCCGGATGCAAACGGTCTGGACAAGGTTGAGGCGATGAAGCACAACTATTATAAATTAAATTTGGACTGCCTCGTAATTCTCGGAGGAAACGGCACACATAAAACAGCAAATCTGCTTCGTGAAGAAGGATTAAACGTTGTGACACTTCCAAAGACTATCGATAATGACCTGTGGGGTACTGATATGACCTTTGGATTCCAGAGTGCAGTGGATATTGCAACAGAAGCCATTGACTGTATTCATACAACAGCGGCTTCCCACGGTCGAGTATTTATTGTAGAGGTTATGGGGCATAAGGTAGGATGGCTCACTCTCAATGCAGGTATGGCAGGTGGTGCGGACATCATCCTTATTCCGGAGATTCCGTATGATATCGACAAGGTAGTTGAGGCTATTGAGGCAAGAAATAAGCGCGGCAGCAAATTTACCATTTTGGCGGTTGCAGAGGGTGCAATTTCCAAGCAGGATGCAAAGCTTTCCAAAAAAGAATTAAAGGAAAAACAGAAAAATAAAAAATATCCGAGTGTATCGTATCAGGTTGCAGCAGAGATTGAAGAAAGAACCGGAGCAGAGGTTCGAGTTACTGTACCGGGACATACACAGCGCGGTGGAAGTCCGTGTCCTTATGACAGAGTATTTGCAAGTCGTCTCGGTTCGGAAGCAGGTAAGCTGATTATGAAGGGTGAATACGGTTTTATGGTTGGCATTAAAAACAGAGAAATCGTAAAAGTACCTTTGGAAGAAGTGGCCGGAAAATTAAAGTATTTATCTCCGGATGCTTCCATTATCAAAGAAGCTAAAATGCTGGGTATCAGCTTTGGCGATTAAATCAAAGACATATAGTCACAGTTTGGAGCAGTAAAAATGTCTTATACGGCACTTTACCGAAAGTTTCGTCCGGATAATTTTGAGGATGTCAAAGGACAGGAACATATCGTAACAACATTAAAAAATCAGATGAAAGCAGATAGGATAGGCCATGCCTATCTTTTCTGCGGTACAAGGGGAACCGGCAAGACAACCATTGCCAAAATCTTTGCCAGAGCAGTAAATTGTGAAAGCCCTAACGAGGGTAATCCCTGTGGAGAGTGTGCTGCCTGTCGTGCGATTGCATCCGGTGCCAGCATGAATGTGATTGAGATTGATGCCGCATCCAATAATGGTGTGGACAATATTCGTGAGATTGTGGATGAGGTTTCTTATTCGCCGGCACAGGGTAAATACAAGGTTTATATCATTGATGAGGTTCATATGCTTTCCATAGGGGCGTTCAATGCGCTGCTGAAAACATTGGAGGAGCCTCCGTCTTATGTGATTTTTATTCTGGCAACGACAGAGGTTCATAAGATTCCGATTACTATCTTATCCAGATGCCAGAGATATGATTTTAAACGTATTTCTATAGAAACCATTACAGATCGTTTGCGTGAGCTGATGCAGACAGAGGGAGTGGAGATAGAGGAAAAGGCACTTCGTTTTGTGGCAAAGGCAGCAGATGGTTCCATGCGTGATGCTCTCAGTTTGCTTGACCAATGCATTGCATTTCACTTTGGCTCTCAGCTTACCTATGATAAGGTGTTGGATGTGCTTGGAGCGGTTGATACCTCCATATTCAGCAGGATGCTTCGATTGATTATTGATAAGGATATTATCGGAGCAATTGGTTTGCTGGAAGAAATGATTATGCAGGGCAGAGAGCTGGGGCAGTTTGTGGCAGATTTTACATGGTATCTGCGCAATTTGCTGTTGGCAGCTTCCTCCGATTCCATAGAGGATGTTATTGATATGTCCTCCGATAATCTGCAAAATCTTAAGGAAGAGGCGCAGATGCTGGAGCTGCCTGTTGTAATGCGCTACATTCGTATCTTTTCAGAGCTTTCCGATAAAATACGATATGCGTCTCAAAAACGCATTTTGTTGGAAATGACGATTATTAAGCTGTGCAAGCCGGAAATGGAAACAAAAAACGATGCACTTTTGGACAGAATCCGCAGTGTGGAGAAACAGCTAAAGGATGGAGTTATTGTAAGTGCTCCGGGTGCGGCGGGATATGGAAGTGAAAATGAGGTCGGAAGCGTGACGGGAGCAGCGCCCGGACAAAAAAGACCGGAATTACCTAAGGCCATACCGGAGGATGTAAGGCGGCTGGTTGAAAAGTGGCAGAGTGTGGTAGGAACAACTTCTATGCCTATGAAGCAGTATTTACGGGAGGCGAGATTGACGCTTGGCGGAGATAATCGTCTGTTGCTTGTTTTTCCGGATGGGATTGCATCGGATTATTTTATGAAAAATCCGGAAAATATGGGACTGCTGAATCGAATTTTGTCGGACAGCATCGGCAAAGAGATTGAGGCTTCCGTTCAGACCATGCGGGAGGAACGGGAATTTGAAGAGGCTTATGTGGATTTGGAATCGGTTATCCATATGGAAATCGAGGAAGAAGAATAACATAGAAAATAAGAAATGAAAATAGCAGGAGGAAAGAAAAATGGCAAAACGTGGAGGATTTCCGGGTGGCGGTATGCCGGGCAATATGGCGAATCTGATGAAGCAGGCACAGAGGATGCAGCGTCAGATGGAAGAAAGCCAGAAAGAGATGGAAACAAAGGAATTTACCGCAAAGGCAGGCGGCGGAGCGGTTGAGGTAACTGTTACCGGTAAAAAGGCTGTTACTAAGGTGAAGCTGTCTCAGGAAGTAGTAGATCCGGATGACGTAGAAATGCTGGAGGATCTTGTAATGGCAGCTACGAATGAAGCGCTTCGTATGGCAGATGAAGCAAATGCAGAGATTATGGGCAAGATGACCGGAGGTCTTGGCCTGGGCGGAGGCATGCCGTTTTAATGGATTTATACAGCGGACACATCAATCGTTTAATTGAAGAATTTGCAGGCTTGCCGGGAATCGGAAATAAATCGGCGCAAAGGTTGGCATTTTATATGATTAATCTGCCGAAAGCGCGGGTGGAGCGTTTTGCCAATACCGTACTGGAGGCGAGAGAGCATGTAAAATATTGCAGTCAGTGCCTGACACTGACGGACAGGGAGATTTGTCCAATTTGTGCGAACAGTAACCGGGATGGAAGTACCATTATGGTGGTGGAAAATACCCGTGATTTGGCTGCATATGAAAAGACCGGTAAGTACGAGGGGGTCTATCATGTGCTTCATGGGGCGATTTCTCCTATGCTCGGTATCGGGCCGCATGATATCCGATTAAAAGAGCTCATGGCAAGACTGGAGGGTGATGTAAAAGAGGTTATTATCGCCACCAATTCCAGTCTGGAGGGTGAGACAACGGCTATGTATATCAGTAAGCTCATTAAACCGACCGGCATACGCGTGACTCGAATTGCGAGTGGTGTTCCGGTGGGTGGAGATTTGGAATACATTGATGAGGTAACACTTTTGCGTGCACTGGAAGGGCGTACGGAATTATAAAAACAGAAAGGAAAAGGGTATGGAAAAACGATTATTCGGAACAACAAAAGAAGGTAAAGAGGTTTTCCTTTATACATTGGAAAACAAAAACGGTATGAAAGCAGAAGTAATTAATTACGGTGCGATTCTTGTAAATCTTTTTGTGCCGGACAAAAACGGTAAGGTGCAGGATGTGACACTCGGCTATGATAAGCTGGAAGATTACTATACCAACGGTAGCTTTTTCGGAGCAACGATTTCTCCTAATGCAAATCGTATTGCAGGAGCACAGTTTACAATTGACGGAGAAACTTATCAGCTTGATGTGAATGACGGACCAAATAACCTGCACAGCCATTTTGATTTGGGAGCGCATAAAATGGTATGGGAAGCGCAGGAGCAGGCTGATGGCTCTTTGAAGCTTACATTGGAGCAGGCTGACGGTGAAATGGGATTCCCGGGAAATAAAGTTGTTTCCATTACATATACATTAACGAATGATAACGAGTTGCGTCTTGATTATCATGGAGCTACTGACAAAAAAACCGTTTTGAACCTGACCAATCATGCATATTTTAATCTGGCAGGTCATGACAGCGGCAAAATTCTCGACCATGTACTGTGGTTAAAGGCAAGTCATTATACACCGGTTGTAAAGGGAGCTATTCCGACCGGAGAAATTGCCCCGGTTGCGGGTACACCGCTTGACTTTACAACGGCGAAAAGAGTTGGAGACGAAATCGAAGCAGATTTCGAGCAGCTCAAATTAGTAAGCGGTTACGACCACAATTTTGCTATTGATGATTGGAAGGGTGAATTGCAGCTTGTGGCAAAGGCATCGGAAGAAACAAGCGGCAGAACGATGGAGGTTTATACAGACCTTCCGGGTATCCAGTTCTATGCGGGTAACTGTATTGCAGAGACTACGGGAAAGAATGGTGTTGTATATACGGCGCGTCACGGATTCTGTCTGGAAACGGATTACTTCCCGAATGCAGTAAATCAGGAAAACTTTGCATCTCCGGTTTATGGACCTGACAAAGATTTTGCTTCTACAACGATATATAAGTTTTATTTTTAAAGAAGGAGTAAAGGTGCCATCCATCCGGGTGGCACTTTTTGTCGTTTAAAAAAGGTGTTCGGACGACAAAATGGGACAAATGTACTTTTAGATGCGGCGTATAATAACAAATAAATGGATTTTGAGGACAAGGAGGAGCTTTATGGAACAGAAATTGCCCAAAAATATGTGCTGCATCGGAGAAGCGGGAAAGGACAGAAAAATATTTGTTGAGGAGTATGTAATCTCTTTTTTGCTGGAGATGGCAGATAAGACAACAGAACCGCAAATGATAGTGTTTTATGGTGATGGATATGAGAAGGATGGGTGCCAGTATTATTTTTTGCAGGGAGTAGCTTCGCATAAAGCGACAGAAGGTGGGTTTGGCAGAATCGATGAGTTTTATTTTCAGAATATAGGAAAAAAATATTTTTCTGAATTAAAAGGAATCGGTTGGTATCATACCGGCAAAAGTGAAGGACAAGAAGGTGTTTTGGACATTTTAAGAAATATTCGTGAACAGGATTTCGGGCGGATAAACGGCTACTATATTTATTATGAAAAAAATCCTGCGATGGAAGAGTATATGCTGAATCATGAGCAGTTTCAAACAAAAGATGCTTGCGTAAACCGGGAAGTGAAGCGGGAAAAAGCGGAGAAAGTACAATACGAGGGAAGGAAAAGTGTAAAAAAACGGCTGCTGCAAGTGAAGAACATTCCAATGGGATTGCCACAGGGACTTTCTAAGCATGGAAAGATAGCACCGGTACAGGCGGTACAGATTCTAAACATGGTAAGCTTGTGTATTTTGATTATTTGCTGTATTATTGCAGTCACAACGATAAATCAATATGATAAAATGAAACGGCTTGAAAAAACGGTAAATTATTTGGAAGCCAGTATGGAGATGCAGGAAGATATAGAAGAGCGGGAAAGTGAGGAGAAACAAAAAAATTTACCGAAGGAATGAAATGTGCTATACTGTGCAATAGGAGTTTCATATGACGAATATCAGAGATTACATAAAGAAAAAAGAAAAAAAGAAAGAGAAAAATCAAGAGGACAGCTTCAGCCGAAAAATTATCCGGCATAGGATAACGATTGCTTATCGTACAATTCTGGCGCTTGCGGTTCTTGTAGCGGCAGCGGCGGTTGTAATTGTTCAGATGAAAACTCGTGTATTCACAACCTATCAGACATTGCTTTCCGTACAAAAGGAGCATATTGAGGGCTCTGTGGTGACTGCGCTCGGAGAAGATATTCTGGTTTATAGCAATGATGGAGCCAGTTGTATGGATGCCGGTGGAAATGTGCTGTGGAATCAGACCTTTGAAATGCAGGAACCGATTCTTTCGGTGTGTCAGAATGTCGCAGCTATCGGCGACTATAACGGCAGAGCCATTTATGTCATGAGTACGGAGCAGACACTGGGAGAAATTGATACCAAAATGCCGATTCGGGATTTTGCTGTTTCTGCAAACGGAATTGTGGCAGCGGTGCTGGATGATACGGCGGGTGTTACCTGGATATATTTGTTTGATGCTTCGGGCAATACATTGGCATATTTTAAAACAACAATGAAGGACAGCGGATATCCGGTATGTGTTACGATTTCGGATGAAGGTTATCTGGTGGGAGTTTCATATCTTTATATGGATAATGGAACGATGCGTTCCAGTGTGGCATTTTATAATTTTGGACCGGTGGGTCAGAATGAAATTGATAATTTTGTAAGCAGCTATGATTATATTGATACGGTTGTACCGTTTGTTCAGTTTATTAATAACGGACAAGCTATTGCGGTAGCGGATAACAGACTGGTATTTTTTGAAGGAGAACAAAAGCCGGTAAGTATTGCGGATATTCTTTTGGATGGAAAAATAGAAAGCGTTTACTATGGAAATGGTTATGCAGCACTTGTTTACAATGATGTGACGGGAAATGCCCTGTATAAAGTAGATATCTATAGTGATGACGGAAAGCTGGCAGATACCGTTATGCTGGATATGCAGTTTACGGATATACTGTTTCATAAAGAAAAAATGATTGCATACAGCGAGCAGGAGTGTCTCGTACATACAATTGCAGGTATGGATAATTACAGTGGAAAGTTTGACAAGCAGGTATTGACATTGATTCCGACAGAAACCACATATAAATATGTAATCGTTACATCTGATTCCATTGAAACAATCGAATTGCAATAAACCGAAAAAGGAAACAGATTATATGAATATTGTATTTTTAGTGGTATTGTTATTGGTCATTGGCGGAGGCATAAAAGGATATAAACGAGGCTTGGTAGAAGAATTGAACACTGCGGTTGCGATGATTCTTGCGATTTTGGCAGCGATTATGTTTGTGGTGGCAGTTAAGGGATATATGGATCAGGAGACATTGAAAACAATATTAGGAATTGTGTGCCTGACAATAGCAGTGCTTGTATATAAAATAGTAGATTTTATTTTATCCACATTAAAAATTATTTCATCCATCCCTGTAATCCGCAGTATAAATAAGCTGGCCGGTTTAGCAGCAGGCATTTTAGAGGCAGTTCTTATAATATGGATTGTGTTCATTGTTATAATATCGTTTGACTTTGGGAGTATAAATAGCTATATTTTGGCAAATATTAAAGAGAATCCGATTCTCATTTATCTGTTTCAAAATAATCCGTTAGCAGAGCTGCTTGCGGAAGCGCTTCCGGTGATTTCTGCGGTAACAGAAATGAGTAACCTTGTGTTATCCTGATATGGGATTTTGGATAAAGATATTTTTTTAAATTCTCATTGTGGAAAACTTTAAAAAAATTCAAAAAAACTGTTGACAATTTCCTGATAGAAGTGCTAATATAAAATTCCACCGCGAAAAAGAGCGGTAGGGAATGAATTCGGAAACGGAAACAAAAAAATAAAAAAGTTTCAAAAAAGTCTTGACAGACAAGAGGGCTCATGATAATATATGGGAGTTGCGTCTGATAGACGAGAAACACAGAACCTTGACAAATAAACAGCAATGCAACCCTGAAGATTCTAAAAGAGAAAATTCAGAGAAACGAAGAAACAAACCTAAAGCAGTAAAACGGAAAGAACAGCTAGTACATACTCAATGATGCGTCAGGTGCCCTGCTGGATCATTTGAACTGCCGCAAAGATGCGGAAATACTGCTGCTGCAATTCTATGCTATGCAAGATCCTGCGGTCGGGAAAAAACTGCTGCGTAAACTCGATGGTCTGCTGCTCAAC
>JAZNIP010000137.1:0-2937 GCA_045577575.1 Lachnospiraceae bacterium
AAGAAACGGATAAGCATATCGTAATCAATTGCTATGAAAAACGATGAAATAACCGTAATCAGTATGCGAAGAAAAATGCCGGGTAAAGACGAGGCAAGACCCGAAATCGATTCCATAGCACTGAAGGAAAGCTTTGACACAATATTTCCTACGGATTGCACAAGCTGCCGTTCCACCTCTTCCAGTGTGGAAACAAGAGAGGCATCCAGAGGAAAGACAGACTGCTCAATGGTATCGAAAAGTCCGGTTAGAACCGGTTGTATATGCAGTGAATAGATGGAAGGAAGCTCGCTCATAAAAGAGCCGATAAGAGTAATCAGCTTTATTCCGATCAGGACAATGACAATTCCGACACTGCCGTACAAAAGAAACAGTAACAGACTTACCATAAGCTTTTCATTCAGGTGTAGCTTTTTTGAGAGAAAATGTGCGGGCTTACGAACCAGAAATGCAATGATAAACGCTGCAATAAATGGTGCAAATAGCGGAATGCCGTATTTCACCAAAAAAAGAACCAGTACGGTCAGAATCAGAAAATAAATAAAATGAATGATAAATGCACGCCGTTTTTGTAAGTCCATGAAAATCCTTTCTGTCTGATTAGGCCGATTTTTGCTTTATTATAGAAATGGGAGATTTTTTCGTCAACGGAATTAAGGGTTTCTTTACCGTATCTTTACTTTTTCATACAACAGTCTTTGTATTTTCGCAGAAAATCGTATAGAATGATTTCTATAAAATATATGAAGGATGTGAGAAGGTATGACAGGATTACTTCATATTTATACCGGTGACGGTAAAGGAAAAACGAGTGCTGCAACCGGTCTGGCAGTGCGCTTCGCAGGAAGCGGGCACAGGGTATTGTATGCACAGTTTTTAAAAAGTAATGATTCCTGTGAGCTGTATAGCATGGAACAGATGGAAAATATTGATTTGATACGATGTGAGAGGTGCTTTGGATTTACCTTTCGGATGTCTGAGGAGACAAAGGACGAGGCAGGGAGGTTTTATACGGAGTATTTTAGACGTGTAATTGCGAGTGTGAAAGAGAATGAGACAAAGACAGCGTATGGACTTTTGATTTTAGACGAGCTTGTGACCGCATTTGAAAAAGGGCTTGTTGACCGGGCTGTTGTATTAGAATTCTTGAAAAATAAGCCGGAGGGGCTGGAGGTTGCCATGACAGGCAGAGGTGCGTCAGCCGAGCTTTTGGAGTTGGCGGACTATGTTACGGAAATGAAGAAGGTGAAGCATCCGTTTGATGCAGGAATTCCTGCACGGAAGGGGATTGAGATGTAAAAAAGTGGAGCGAAGAAAGAATTAGCACTCACCTCTTGACAGTGCTAACAACCGGTGCTATAGTATCACTGTAAGGAGGTTGTTATATAAATGATATAACAAACCAACATGACAGGATATTGTAATATGTGGCAATACTGTTAATAAGAAGGAGGGCTTTATTATGAACATTTCAAAATTTACGCAGAAATCCATAGAAGCGGTGGAACGCTGTGAGAAGCTTGCCTATGAATACGGCAATCAGGAAATTGAGCAGGAGCATCTGCTGTATGGCCTTCTTACAATAGAAGACAGCCTGATTTTAAAGTTAATTGAAAAAATGGAAATCAATGTACCACATTTTGAAAACCGTGTGAAGCAGGCACTGGAGCGACGGGTAAAGGTGCAAGGCGGGCAGGTATATGTAGGGGCAGATTTGAATAAGGTACTTGTCAGTGCAGAGGATGAAGCAAAGCAGATGGGAGATGAATATGTTTCCGTAGAGCATTTGTTTTTGAGTATGCTGAAGCATCCGAATAAGGAAATTAAGGTAATCTGGCAGGAATACGGAATTACAAGAGAACGGTTTTTGCAGGCACTTTCCACGGTCAGAGGAAATCAGAGAGTGACAAGTGATAATCCGGAGGCTACCTATGATACTTTGGAAAAGTATGGACAGGATTTGGTCGAAAAGGCAAGAAGGCAGAAGCTGGACCCGGTTATTGGCAGAGATAATGAGATTCGAAATATTATCCGCATTCTTTCGAGAAAGACAAAGAATAATCCGGTACTGATTGGAGAACCGGGTGTGGGAAAGACTGCGGTTGTGGAAGGGTTGGCTCAGCGTATTGTACGAGGAGATGTGCCACAGGGATTAAAGGATAAAAAAGTATTTGCACTGGATATGGGAGCTCTTGTAGCAGGAGCAAAATACAGGGGCGAATTTGAGGAACGTCTGAAGGCAGTGCTGGAAGACGTAAAAAACAGCAATGGACAGATTATTTTGTTTATTGATGAATTGCATACGATTGTAGGAGCAGGAAAAACGGACGGCGCACTGGATGCGGGAAATATGTTAAAGCCGATGCTGGCAAGAGGTGAATTGCATTGTATCGGTGCAACTACGTTGGATGAATATCGTCAATATATAGAAAAGGATGCTGCATTAGAGAGAAGATTTCAGCCGGTGTTGGTGGCAGAGCCCACAGTAGAGGATACGATTTCGATTTTGCGCGGATTAAAGGAACGCTATGAAGTGTTTCATGGAGTAAAAATTATGGATGCGGCGCTGGTAAGTGCGGCTACCCTTTCCAATCGTTATATTTCTGACCGTTTTTTACCGGATAAAGCAATCGATTTGGTGGACGAAGCCTGTGCACTCATTAAAACGGAGCTGGACTCCATGCCGACGGAGCTGGATGAGCTGCAGCGCCGGGTGATGCAGATGGAAATCGAAGTGGCAGCATTGAAAAAAGAGGATGACAGACTGAGCCGGGAGCGCTTGGAAGCACTGCAAAAGGAGCTTGCGGAGCAGAAGGCAGAGTTTCAAAACAGAAAGGCGCAGTGGGACAATGAAAAGGCATCGATTGAAAAGCTGTCCGGGCTGCGTGAGGAAATTGAAAGACTCGGCGATGAGATTCAGATTGCCCAGAGAGAGGG
>JAZNIP010000138.1:0-5871 GCA_045577575.1 Lachnospiraceae bacterium
CGGCTATGTATATAGCGGTAATGAAAATATAACAGCGAGAAGACAGCTGGAAGAGGTTCGTCTGCAAATGACGATTGCAGCTAACAGAGAATTGTTAAAGAGTGGTTATGCCATTGAAACCATGCAGTTGGAGAAGCTGGTAGAAGCCTTAAAGGATGTGGAAAACAGACAGAATCAGATTGTCTTCGGTGGAAACAGTCTACAGGAAACCTCTGTAAGAGCACAGCTTTATACAGAGACTTTGAGTATCGTATCAAAAACAGCTCAGATGCCTCTGGCAGTGGTGGGAAAGGTATGTACCATTGTAAACGGCGTTGATATTACAGAGAAAAGCAGCGCAGCAGGCTTTACATTAGAGCAGGTGAATGCAGAGGGCGAAGCCTTAAAGGCTGCGTATCAGAAAGCCGGTGAGAGGTATGAAACCTTATGGACAAAGCCGGACAGTGCACTTGGAGATTCCATTAAAAAGGCATTCCAAAATGCAGATGTATTGCTGAGAGAGCTCGGCATGGAGGCTACGGAAAGTAACCTTCGGGCGATTCGTATACTGGGTTATAACCATTTGGATATTACGCAGGAGAATGTCCTGACAGTAAAAGCAGCAGACAGTGCACTTGGAAATGTAATAAAAAAAATGACACCGGCAGCAGTGTTGCAAATGATTCGGGAAGAAAAGAATCCGCTTAACATGACGGTAGAGGAGCTTGATAATTATTTAGCGGGACAGCAGCAGGAGTCGGAGGCGGAACAGGAAAAATTCAGTAAGTTTCTATATAAGCTGGAGCAGAAAAAGGAAATCAGTGAGGAAGAAAAGGAATCTTATATCGGAATTTTCCGTCTGATTCGTCAGATTGAAAAAACGGATGGAGCAGTTATCGGCAGTCTGATGCATCAGGGTGCAGAGCTTTCGTTCCGTAATCTGTTGACAGCAGTTCGTACTTATCGGTCAAAGCCAATTGATGCGGTAGCGGATGATGAGCATGGAACGATAAAGGAGCTTTCTCATAACGGCAGTAGGATTGATGAACAGATAGAAAGCTATTATAAAAGCCTTTCTCATGAGATATACCATGAGCTTGACGGAGATAAGGTAGCAGAAATTGCACCGGATATGGAGACAGATCTTGAAGCCTTTGCCGAGCAGCTCCGCAGAGCACAGGCTGACGAACAAAATGAGTTCTCTTATCGCAGACAGCAGATAGAGCTGTTTCGTGAAACACAGAATATATCGGAAAAGCAGATAACATTTTTGCATATGGTGGAGGAACCGGTTACTTTGCAAAATCTAAAAGCAGCTGAGAAATTCCGTCAAAATCTTTCCAAAGCATTTATGAAAATCAGGAAAGAAGCCGATACATATAAAAGTAATGAGAAAAATGCATTTCAGAATGCTGTGGAAAATCTGGAAGAGCAATTTACGGATAGAGAGGAAGCGATCAGTGCTTATCGGAAGCTGGCAGATACCGAAAAGGATATTTTGGAGAATGCCATGTACGAGTCAGAGCAGATTACTTCTTTGGATGTAAAAGAGCTGGGTCTTATTTATAAGCAGATATCATTTACTGCCAAGCTGGCAGATACGGAGCAATATGAGATTCCTATCGTTACGGAAAATTCAGTGACTGCAATGCATTTACAGATTATTCATTCTGAGAAGGAAAAGGGTTCGATAGAGGTTTCCATAGAGCTGGAACAGTACGGACAATTGTCTGCGAGAGTACAGGTTCAAGGCGGAGAAATAAACGGAATCTTTTTGGATGCTCAAAAGGAAAATAAAGAGGCATTGTCCGATTTGAAGCAGCAGATAGAGACCTGTCTGACAGAGAGTGGTTTCGGCTTACGGAAAAACAATGCATTTTCAAGGGATAATGAGAAAGATGACAGCATACAGACATCTACCGGAGAGCTTTACAAAGCTGCAAAAGCTATGATTGGTATAATGCGCAGACAGGCAGAAAGGGGTTAAGCCATGAAAATAAATTTTAATATGTCAGCAGTTTTTGCAAATGACAATTTAAGAAAATCGGAGGATGCTTTATCTACTTCCATAGAAAGGTTATCTTCCGGATATAAAATCAATCATGCAAAGGACAATCCGTCCGGCATAGCGATTGCAAAAAGAATGAATGCGCAGATACGCGGATTATCTACGGCAAGCCAGAGTGCCAGTGACGGTGTTTCTGTTATTGAAATAGCAGAGGGTGCACTGACAGAGGTGCATGATATGCTGCAGCGTATGAATGAGCTGAGCATTAAGGCAGCAAACGGTACGATGTCAACAAATGACAGGGCGACTGTGCAGGAAGAAATCAATGACCTGCGCGATGAGATAACAAGAATTGCAGAGACAACGGAATTTAACGGAAGTGTTCTTTTGGATGGAACCTATGATTTAAAGGGATTCGTAGAAACATATACGGATGAAAACGGAAATGCTTCGACCTTTGATACCTCTTCCGTTACCGTAGAGTCGTATTCTGATGAGGCAAAGGTTGGATTTTATGATATCGAAATGAAAGCTACCTTAAATCAGACAAGCGGCGTATTTAATATTTCTGCAATAGAAGTATTAAATACAAGAACAACAGCAATGGTTCATGGAGACGTGGTTGATTTACAGACGGTGGAAAATCTGGTTGTGCCGACTGAGGATGATAACGGAAGAATTACGGTAAAGGCAGATAATGGTTTTTCCTTAACACTCCAATTTGATATGGACAAAATAAAAGAAACTGTAGAAGCGTCCAACCTTACAGAGATTACAGGTAAGTTTAATGTAGATTTGACCGGATATGGAGCGATGACCATGCAGATTGGTGCAAATGAGGGTCAGACATTGGATATCCGTATCCCGAAGGTATCATCCAGATCCCTGGATATTGATGATTTGGATGTTATGTCACAGGATTCTGCGAGAGAATCCATTAATAAGGTTGCTACGGCAATTGATGAGGTTTCTGCGATTCGTTCCCGTCTGGGTGCTTATCAGAATCGTTTGGAGCATTCAATTTCCAGTCTGGATATAACAGAGGAGAATATGACAGCGGCATATTCCCGCATTATGGATGTTAATATGGCAGAGGAGATGACTCAGTATACTCAGCAGCAGGTATTGACACAGGCAGGAACATCGATTCTGGCACAGGCAAATGAAAGACCTTCACAAATTTTGCAGCTGTTACAGTAAATATTTTGCAGAGATAAGCAGAGGAAGCGATTATGACAGACGAAGCAAAAAAAGATTTTACAATACGGATTACACAGGCTAATAAAAGCGGATTGGTTGTTATTTTATATGAAATGTATCTGACATATTTGGAGGATGCGCTTTGTGCAGCTGAGAATCGTCAGGAATTTCGTTTGGCAATTCGTAAGGCAAGAGGCTGCATGAATGAATTAATGAATTCGTTGGATTTTGAATATGAGCTTTCTTATCAGTTGCTTCGACTTTATGTGTATGTAAATAAAGAAATGGCAAGTGCCGATGTACGCGGTAAAACAGAGCCGCTTAAGATTTGTCATAAAATTATGAAGGGACTGATGGAAGCATACCGGAAAGTAAGTACCCGGGATACTTCCGGTCCGGTTATGGAAAATGCTCAGGCGGTATATGCCGGTTTAACTTATGGAAAAGGGAAACTCACGGAGAGCATGACGCACCAGAGGAACCGAGGGTTTCTCGTGTAAAATATCTTCCTGAGGAAGCTGTGAAGCTATGTTCATGTTTGCCGCCTGTTGAAGGAGGTATTTGTAACGTTTTTGCACAGCATTTAATTCGTAAATATAGCAGTCAATGAGATCAGGATCCGTTGCGTTATCGAAGCCGGCATATGCGGTTTCCAAAGCGCAGCGGGTTTTTGCGATATCCGTTAAAATGCTGTTATCATCTTTTTCAATATGAGAGCTTCTGCTGAAATAGGATTTCATATAATCACCTTTCCTGCCACCGGCAGAGTAAATTTCTTTTATAATAGAGTATGTTCACTAATTGGTAATTTATTCATAAATATTAATTTATTGGAATAGAATAGAGCAGAGAAGCCGACAGATGAGGTATCAATATGGATTATGGAAGCGGTGCTATTCTGATTGTTTTTATGTGTGTTACGGTTCTTTGCATTGTAGCATTGCGAAAAAAAGCGGAGTTTATACTTAATTTTCTGCTTCGAGGTGTTGTAGGAATTGTTACGATTTTCCTGATGAATGAATTACTGGCTGCACAGAATTTAGCTGTTATGGTGGGAATAAATCCGTGGACGGCTTTGACATCCGGAATCCTCGGATTACCTGGTGTTGCCCTGCTTTATGGGATTCAGCTATTAAAATTTTTGTAAAATATTACTAATAGACAATCAATAAAACCTATACTATAATTCGACTTACAAATCAAAATGCCTCTTGTTAAGGGAGGTGGATTCTATTGTAAGTCTTTTTTTATTTCTGGGTCTTGCCGTCTGGGAGGATTATTGTGTTCAAAGGATTTCCAATTTACTGATTTTTATAGCATTTATCAATGCCGTTCTTTATCAATTTATGCAGCAGGGAGCACAGGGGATTACGACTGCGATCAGTCATGCAGGTATTTTGATTTTCATATTATCCCCTTTGTATTTTTCAGAGACTCTTGGTGCCGGTGATGTAAAGCTACTGGGTGTAGCGGCTGCCTATCTGACATGGCAGTTGGCATTTCAGGCATTTCTTGCAGGGATATATCTTTCCCTGATTCCCATTTTTATAACATTTATAGTTCAAAAAGGTTTTTTTGTGAAAAAAATAGCGATGTCCGGACCGATTGCAGGAGGTATTTTATTGATTATCTGTAAGGAGGGATGTATTTGAAGAAAAAAATTTTTGCAGTATGTGATACGGAAGCAGAGTATACGAGGCGATTTTGCGAATATGTTACCGGAAAAAGAGAATATCCGTTTGAGGTGGCAGCCTTTACATCGCCGGAAAAGCTGAAGCAGTTTTGTGCAAATGAGGATGTTGAAGTATTACTTGTGTCGGAAAGTGCCTATGATGTGACCTTAAAGGAGCTTGTAAAGGGTGAAGTAATTGTTTTGAGGGAGGAAGAGGCAGAGCTGACCGCATGTGGCAGCATTTACAAGTATCAACCCTGTGAAAGTGTATTAAGGGAAATGATGTGTTACTGTGCCAAGAGAGGATTAGAGTCGGATGCTTTTATAAAAACGGGAAAGAAAACACAGGTACAAATGATAGGACTGTATACACCGGTTCATCGATGTATGCAGACAAGCTTTGCAGTTACTTTAGGAGAGATATTGGCAAAGGAGCATCGGGTGCTGTATTTAAATTTTGAGAGCTTTTCAGGTCTGGAACGACTATTGCAGCAGGAATTTATGACGGATATGTCTGATCTGATTTATTATGTGGCAAATGCCAGAGAGGCACTTGTATATAAATTACAGGGGATGACACAGAGGATTCAAAATCTGGATTATATTCCTCCTGTGTTTTCCTATATGGATTTAGCACGGATAACACAGGAGCAATGGTTTTTGTTATTTGAGGAAATAGAAAGACTTACGGATTATGAATATATCATTTTGGACTTATCGGAAAATATGCAGGGACTGTTTGAAATACTGAGAAGATGCAGCAAAGTGTTTACTCTGTTTCGGGAGGATGCGGCTGCACTGGCTAAAATATGCCAATATGAAAGATTACTTATGCGAACGGATTATGAGGATATTTTAGAAAAAAGTAAAAAATGTAAGTTGCCTTATATAAAAAATATTTCCTTTGATCCATTGCAGTTAACCTATGGAGAATTGGCAGATTATATCAGAAGAATCATAAAGGAAGAGTTTAATGGAGGATAAAAAAGAGACCTTACTGAAGCAGATTCAT
>JAZNIP010000139.1:0-2977 GCA_045577575.1 Lachnospiraceae bacterium
AGTAGCAATCTCATTCATGGAGCGCTTCAACGCATCTGTCTGAGCAGAAAATTCATTCATTGTCTGCTCAATATGTGTTGCATTATCACGATATTCTCCACCTGACTGAACAAAGCCCTCAAACTCAGGTAAAATGGCTTCTGTCATATAAGTCACCAGACTGTTCGCATGCTCTGCCAGATTCTGAACTGCCATAATGACCACTCCATTAATTCTTTGAATTCGGTTTGCAGTTTCCCGACTGGCAGTTGCAAGCTGACTGATTTCCGTCGCCACTACTGCAAATCCCTTTCCGGCTTCGCCTGCTCTCGCCGCCTCTATGGATGCATTCAATGCCAGCAGATTTGTCTTGCTTGCAATACTCAGAATTTCTTCAGTCAGAATATTAACCTGATTTACACTGTTGCTTTCCTCTATTGCCTGATTCAAAACCGACAATATCTCTTCCGCTTTAATATTCGTCGTTTCCATATTGGTTCTGGCAGACGCCTCCATATTATCCGCATGTTCCTTCATCTGCTTAGAATAATCAGCAATTTCCGTTGTTCTTTCTGCCATTCGGTTTACTTCTTTATGAACACTGTCAGCATTGGCATTGATTAAGGCTGCATTGGATGCCATCTCCTCCATCGTAGCGGTGAGTTGCTCGGTAAGTGCTGACAAATCAGAAACACTTCCGTTTGTGGTTGCCACACTACCAAGTACTTCCTTCACTACGATATCCATCTTTTGGGAATTTTCTGTAATAATTCCGAGAATGGATTGCAGTTTTTCCATAAACACATTGATACCCATACCAAGTGCCGCTATTTCATCGTTTGTGATAATGGATATCCGCTTTGTCAAATCGCCCTCACGTCTGTCAATGTCTGAGATAATCTCTGTAATTTCCCTCTCAACACGTTTAATCGGTCGAATTACATGTCCCGTTACTATGTATATGGCTGCCAAAATGGAAAGCACTCCGATTACAATCAAAATACCATTACTGATAAGAGCCCCCTGATACACACTTTCCAACTGACCACGCGCCTCAGCAGACGTAGTAGTTGCAATTTCTACCATATTGTCAATGCTTACCTGCATCCCATTTGCACTTGCCGAAAGCTCATTATTTGCCAGGTTATATGCCAATTCATTTTGATTGTTTGCACTGTGTGCCATAACATTCGCCATAACGTCTTTCATATCGGCATAATGTGCACAAAGCTGTTCATAATCAGCCCTCGTTTCCTTGTCCAAATAATACCGATACTCTTCCAGACAGTTATTTAGCTCCGTCTCTGTATTTCTGACCGCATCTACTATGTTAAGCATATTTTCCACATCGGTAGCTACAATATGTGACAATGCCATCTTATGCAAATTCTGGGTTTTCTTTTGGATATCACTCAATTTTTCAATGCTTACCATGTAGTGATCCGTAATCATAGCTGCTTCCGCATTTACACTTCTTAGATTACTCACCGCCATCATATTGGAAAAAAGAGAAACTACACCAAGTATGATTACCGGAAACAAAACTTTAAATTTAATTCCGACACGTTTCTTGTCTTTTTTTGTTTTTATCATTTATACTGCTCCTTCTCACCAAACTGCAAATGCTACTGTACAACCGATGCGGTAATTCCGCTTGTCATCTTATCAAGCAACTCCTGTACATCCTGCCCTTCCGGATTTCCTGCTGCTATCGTCTCACCAAATTTTTGTACCGGTTCCCAGTAACTGTTTCCTACTCGTTGAAGCACTGCATATTCCGACTGCGCAAGTACTGCCCGAATCGCCGGTTCCTTCTGTACCTCCGGTGAGTCTGCCGCATTCATATTAGAAGGTCCCTGTGCCCTCATAGTAAATCTCAACTTCTGATTTTCCTCATTTGTAATCCAATCAGCCAGCTTCATTGCCCACTCCGGATGCTCCGAATATGCATTTACTCCTACCATTTTATAACCGGAAAAGGATGCCATCTGCGTTTGCTCCCCGTTGCAGGTATAGGTCGGCAGCTTTACGGCACCATAATCATCTCCCCAACACTGCCGGATAATTGCCGCATTCCACACACCGCTGACACCGGCAATAACCGTTCCGTTTTTTACTCCTTCTACAAATTCCGTATCTACTGCATTTAAAAATCCCGGATGCTGCGCAATCAAAAGCATGGATTCTGTCACTTCCTTACCGGTAATGCCGCCGCTTGTCCGATTCCAATCACAAAAGTTTGTTACACCATCCTCATTTAATCCGAAGCTCATACCGGTATTTCCAAAAAATGAATATAAATACCATCCCGATGTCCAATCCATTGTCAGTTTTTTCTCAGCAGCCGCTGCCACATTCAACATACCCTCCAATGTTTTTACATCCTCATCCGAAAAATAATCTTTATTATAGTACATAAAATATCCGTTATCTGCTGTCATAGGAAATGCATAGAGTCTGTCACCTATGGATGCAGCAGCAGATGCCTCAGCCACATTTGCTGCTCGTACTTCTTCTGCATTTTCCACTTCCAAAAGTGCACCTGACGCGGCTAATGCAAGCAACTGATCATCTGCAAACGCAAAAACATCTGCACCGTTTAATACATCTCCCAACAGGGTATCTCTGCATTGCGATTCACTCTGCACGGCAATCGCAATTTCAAAATCAGCTGCTCCTTTATATTTTTCCTCAAAAGCAGCTGCCATCTGACCAAGCATTTCCTGGTCCTCCTCTGCTCCCCACACCGTAAGCGAAACCGTTCCATCCTGCTCCTGTGTTGTTTCCACCGGAAGCCCTGCTGTCTGCGTCACAGTTTCCTCAGAAGCCGTACCACACGCAGTAAGCAATAACGTACAAAAAGCCGCTATAATCACACTCTTTCTCACTGACAGTCCTCCTTTATTATGTGTCTCGTTATTTCTTTACGAACCCCCCTCATTGGTACTATTTTACCACATCTACCCCGGCAATGAAAACATTTCTTTGCACAAAAAAT
>JAZNIP010000140.1:0-5803 GCA_045577575.1 Lachnospiraceae bacterium
ATCTCAGCTGCCGGTTTCCACATACTACCGAATAAAAGCTTTAAAATCCCTATCTCTGTAAGTGCCGGCAATCCGCTTATCAGCATATAAGCCGTAATGGATGCCACTGCCAATACTGCAAAGAACGCGCAGACTGTAAAAATATTCTGCGCAGTTCTTTCCAGTGTGGATTTTGTTTTATAATTTCCTTTTATGGAATTGACCTTTTGATTGTCCATACACTCGTCCACTCTCACATTTCTCTTAGTCCGGGATAATCAGACCGACTGCCTTAATAACCTCTTTTCCTTCATCAGAGCTCATCCAGCTAAAGAATTCCTGTACTGCCTCACTCTGCTGTGCAATTTCACCCTTTGTCGCCATAACAAACGGTCTGCTCAGGAAATAATCACCTGCTTTAATATTGGCTTCCGTAGCTTCTACACCGCCAAGCATCACAGATTTTACCGTATCGTCTACCACATCTAAGGATACATAGCCGATTGCTCCGGGGGTAGCAGCTACCTTTGCCATAACTGCTCCTGTGCTGTCCAGTTCATTTGCATATGTACACATATCTTCAATTTCCAACAGTTCTTCAAATGCACCTCTTGTACCGGAGCCGGCTTCTCTTCCGACTACAACGATCGCCTGATCTGCGCCGCCTAAATCCTTCCAGTTCCTTGTTTTACCTGTATAAATTGCAATTAATTGTTCCTTCGTCAAGTCTGCTACTGTATTTGCAGGATCTGTAACAACTGCAATTCCGTCGATTGCCACAATATTCTCTGCTGCGCCCGCACTCTTTTCTTCCTCTTTTAAGTTTCTGGAAGAATTACCAATGTCTACGCTTCCTGCCAGAACAGATTCAATACCTGCTCCGGAGCCTGTAAACTCTGCCGTAACGGTTACTCCCGGATATTTTGCCATAAAGCTCTCTGCTGCTGCATTTGCCAGCTTCTCCATGGAAGTACTTCCTGCCATACTTACACGACCACTTAAATCTGCTGCCGTTCCCTCTTCCATCTGAGCACCTTCTGCTGCCAATTCTGCTTCTGCCGGTGTCGGTTCTTCCAATGCCGCTGCCGTCTCCTCTGTTTTTCCGCATCCCATTGCCATAGCTGCTACTACCAATGCGGATGCCAATGCTGTCATCATTCTCATTTTTTTGTTTTTCATAATGTTCCTCCTATTCATCTGTTCACACAGATTTCACCATTTCTCTATTTCTTTTCTCTGAGTACATTGTCATTTTATGATTTTTAACTTTTGCCAACTACCATACTGCCGTAAAGAAAATGTAAACTTCATATTAAAATACGTTAAAACTATGTAAAGTGTGCATGGACAGTTTTGAGGATATGTGGGAAAATATGTCGAATAAAACAGAGATGTGTCAATATACTTACAAATAAAACGAGCAGAAACAATTTACTGTTTCTGCTCAAAATAAATAACAAATTAAATCTATCGTTCCTGTTTTTTCATCAGCTTGAGTTCACTGACACCAAGCGGTATCGAAAGCAGGAATGCGCAAATATCTGCAATGGGTTGGCAAAGCTGCACCCCGAATATCCCGAATACCTGCGGCAAGATAAAAATCAATGGCAGAAAAAAAAGTCCCTGTCTGCCTGCTGCCACAATGGAGGCCTTTGTTGCTTTACCGATGGACTGGAGCATCATATTGCACATCACATTCCATGCTCCGAGAGAAAATGTTAAAAGCTGCAGTCTCAGTGCAACCGTTCCTACTTCTATTACTTCCAAATCATTTTTTCGGAAAACAGTCACCAACGTTTCTGCCCCCAAATATCCCACTATGGAAACTATTACTAAAAATACAAAAGAATATTTTACACAAAAGAAAAATGCATCCCGTACTCTCTTCATTTTTCCTGCACCATAGTTCATACCGCATACCGGCTGAAATCCCTGCCCGAATCCAATGAGCGCTGAATTGGCAAACATGGAAATACGATTGACAATGGACATCCCGGCAATCGCTGCATCACCATACAGCCCTGCTGCATGATTGAGAAAGGTAACGGAAACGCTGGCAAGTCCCTGTCTGCAGAGCGACGGAAATCCGCCTCGGAAAATTTCCTTTATGTAATAAAATTCTTTATTGAAATTACGGAAATGAATTACGATATTACCGCCTCTCCGGCTTCCTGCCCACAAAAGCAAAAAGCTGATTATCTGGCTGGCAACCGTTGCTACAGCCGCTCCGGTAATCCCCATATCAAATACAAAAATCAAAAGCGGGTCTAACCCGATATTAATAACCGCTCCAATTACGATTCCTACCATCGCATAAGCAGCACTTCCCTGATACCTTAGCTGATTATTCAACACAAGAGAGGATGTCATAAACGGTGCACCCAGCAAAATAATTCTTAAATAATTCATCGTATATGGAAGAATCGTAGGCGTAGACCCAAGCAGATAAGCAAGCGGCTCCAAAAAACATATACCTACACATGCAATCAGCACTCCGGTCAAAAAGGAATACACAAAACCGGTAGCTGCCATCACTGCAGCCACCTCATATTCTCTCGCACCAAGCTTTCTGGAAATGAAATTTCCCGAGCCATGCCCAAAGAAAAAGCCCACTGCCTGTATCATTGCCATAATCGAAAAAACAACACCAACCGCTGCCGTTGCACTCGTATTGATTTTTCCTACAAAAAAGGTATCGGCCATATTATAAAAGGACGTAATCAGCATACTGATAATCGTCGGCACAGCCAGACTACATACTAACTTCTGAACAGGAGCCGTCGTCATATACCTTACCTTCTCTTCCTGTTCCCTTTCATTCATAACTTATGCCTTCTTTCTACTATTTTTCCTGCCAGATAATTTCTTTTGTAATCTCTGACAGCTTGTGTACTCCACACATCGCCATCGCATCTTCCAGCTCTGCGCCTAATTTCTGCACAAGGGTATGTACTCCCTCTTTTCCGCCACCGTAAACTGCCGTTACAAACGGTCTGGCAATCACTACTCCGTCTGCGCCCATAGCCAAAGCCTTTAATATATCCACACCACTGCGAATGCCGCCGTCTACCAAAATCGTCATCTCGTCGCCCACAGCCTCTGCAATTGCCGGAAGCACCTCTGCAGTTGCCGGGCACTGGTCTAATACACGTCCCCCGTGATTGGACACAACGATTCCATCCGCCCCGGCTTCTTTCGCCTTCAATGCTCCCTGCACTGTCATAACACCCTTTATAATAAACGGTACTCCTGCTTCCTTCTTAATCTGACGAAGTTCCTCTATCGTTTTGCTACCGGCCGGCGGCTCCATATTTTTCAGGAAAGGCAGTCCGGCTGCATCTACATCCATTGCCATTGCAAATGCCCCTTTTACACTTTCCATCTTTTCTCTTACCACGTCCACATGCCACGGCTTAATCGTCGGAATGCCTACACCGTTTGCATTTTTAATTGCTACAGCTGCCGCCTTTACTACTTCCGGATTTGTTCCGTCACCTGTAAATGCCGCAATTCCCGCTTCCGCACAGGCAGATACCAATACATCATTATAGGTCACATCACTGTATATATCACCGTAATGTAGCTGTACCGCGCCAACCGGTCCGGCAAAAAACGGATAAGAAAACTTTCTTCCAAACAACTCACAGGAAGCATCCACCGGCTTATTTTCCACAATCGTGTCCATGTTGATACGAATTTCTTTCCATTTTTCATAATTGCGCACAGCCGTATCGCCAGTCCCCTTGGAGCCTGGACCCGGTATTGCATTTTTGCATGCACGCCCGTTACATTCCGGACATCCTTTACAATATTTCCCCAAATTTTCTCTTGCGTTTTCCGTTACTTCCTGCCAAGTCATAGTCCTTCTCCTTTTCCTTTCTTCTTATGTTTGCACTTTTAATGTCATTCTCCCATTCTATTCATGAGTATCGGTACTCAATACATCCGTCACCTCAGAAAAATATCGTTCACAAGGGAATCACCCAATTATTTCACTCACAATCAAAAATTGTTTTTTTCTCTAAATATTTTGCATAATCCCGTTTCCAAATATGATGCCACTCGCAATCATCATAGAGCGCAAGGGCATCTTTTTCCATTATCATTTCTATCATTACATCATAGCGGTTGGGTCTATTGATGCAGCAGGGATATACATGTACTTCATGAATGCCCTCTATCTGTGTCGTCTTCTCAAATAATTCCTGAATCTCATGCAATAACTTCAGCTTATCACTCACGCTGTCATTGTATTTTACAATAATATAGTGCTTCATCTATTTTCTCCTTTCCGCTTTATTAATGTTCTTTTTTTATCACTATAGCCTATTTCATCATAGCATTTTTTAACCAAAATGAAAAGCAGGTCATACCCGTTCTTGGGTATGACCTGCCAATTGTTTATCTGATTATATTATAATCTGATTATTTAATTGTAATATTTCCTTTCGGCGCTGCATATTCCTGTCCGATTACACCGTTCATGGAAGCAACATAGGAAATCAGACCCTCTGCATCTACAACACCTGTATCAATCACTTCAGATGCATTTGTGAATACATAATAGGTATCTCCGCCCTCTGCCATGAAGTTATTTACTGCGATATAGTATGTATCCTTCAGGTCAAAATCTCTTCCACCTACAGACTCAATAGTCACACGGCTACCCGGTGCTGCCGGTGCATAATATGTAGAATCCGGATACTGCTCGCCCTGTGCATATGGAACTGCTGTGTCAATTGTGAATTTAATACCTGCTACCTGTGGAAATCCACCAACCGCTGTCGGGCAGGAGAAGCAGGATGCTTCCAGAGCTTCCAGAAGCTCAGCACCTGTTACTTTTACAACATTTACATAGTTTCCATATGGGAATACGGTATATAATGTATTCATGCTAATCGAGCCTGTCGGAATACTTGCACGGATACCGCCGCCATTCTGGATGGCACCATCAACCGTAATAGCATTTCCCATATACTGCTGTGCTGCATATAAATAAGCATCTGCTGCGAAATCACCCAGATTTGTTTCCATAGTACGAACACCGGGATCTCTTTCACCGTTTAAATCAACCTCTGTTACTGCAAACTGTCCTTCGTATGCTGCATCAACTGCTGCCTTCTGAGCATTTACCAGTGCTGCAACCTCTGCATCATAACCACCCTTATAATCAGCTGCGCTAATCAGGGATGCAGTCGGTGTAGTACCGTCACATACAACAACGCCTACATTAGACAGATATTCACCGGTACTTACTACCAGTGTATCATTTACCATAGCACCATTAGCAAGCTCTGTATGGCTATGTCCGTCAATAAATAAATCAATACCGTTTACGTTTGCCAGTACATCGATAGAACGATTTCCAATACTTTCATCATCAATACCCAGATGTCCGATACAGATAATGTGATCACAGCCTGCTGCCTTTAACTCATCAACCTGTGCCTGTGCACATGCAAACAGTTCTTCTCCTGCAAGAATGTTGATATCTTTTACATTCTTAGGACTTGCTTTTGTCTGTGTTTCCGGTGTATCAAGACCAAACACACCAACCTTCATGTTGTCAAATGTAAAGATTTTATTTGCTTCAAAATACGGTTTGCCTGTTTCTTTGGACAGAAGGTTTGCATCCAGAATCGGGAACTCTGCCAATTCATTCATTAACAGCAATTCAGCAAAACCATAGTCAAACTCGTGGTTACCAAGAGAAACTGCATCATATCCGGCAAGGTTCATTGCCAGAACAGAAGAACCACCTTCATAATAACTTGCAAGAGTTGTTCCCTGAGAGAAATCACCTGCATCAAGCAACAGAACATTA
>JAZNIP010000141.1:0-5264 GCA_045577575.1 Lachnospiraceae bacterium
AGACCGCTTGGCCTCCGACTTGTACCAAATCCAACTAACTGAACTTTTTCACCTTTTTTTAATTCATCTGCAACGATATCAGTGAAAGCCTTTAATGCCTTTTCTGCATCCTTTTTAGAAAGTTCTGCCTGATCAGCGATAGCTGCTACTAATTCTGTTTTGTTCATTTCGAACTCCTCCTATCGATTCATTGAGTTTTATATTAGTGTATTTCATTTTTCCTTCTCGGAAACACCTATATACATTTATAAACATATTTGGAATGTTTGTCAAGGAATTATTCATTTTCCGGTTCGAAAACTCCTACTTTTTCCGCAATTCTATCTGCCAATAGTTGCTCAGGTGCCAGCTTCTCCCGATAGGCCAGTTCTGACAGCAGCCAGAGCATGTCCGTAAACTCTTCCTTTGTACGTTCCGTATGCCCTTCCGACTTAGCCTCCCGCATACGCTCAAGCACGTTTTCCATGCGCTCAAAAAGCGTGTCTTCTTTCTCTGAAAGTCCATAGAGCTTGTCCGCTTTTTTTATCACCTTGCAAGCTCTTGCCAATGCCGGAAGCTCCTCCGGTATCTCCCGCAGAGGTGACTTAATCCAGCTTTTGCCTTCCTTCTCCTTTTTCTTGATTTCCTCCCAGTTTTGCAATACCTCACCGGAGGTTTCCGCAATCACATCACCAAATACATGAGGATGACGACGAATCATCTTCTCCGCCACCTCTTTAATAACATCATCTACGGTAAACAGCTTTTCCTCCTCAGCAATCACACTGTGCATAACGACCTGCAACAAAATATCTCCCAGCTCTTCTCTCATATTTTCTGCATTTCCGGTCTTATCATAAATACGAATAGCCGCCAAAAGCTCTGCTGCTTCTTCCGTCATACAAGGTTTTAAGCTCTCATGTGTCTGCTCTCTGTCCCACGGGCATCCGTTTTCTGCCCGAAGCGCTTTTATAATCCCGACAAAGTCTGTGAAAGTATATTGTTTGTCCATGTTCCGTCTCCTAATCCCATTGCATCTGCGTCCAATCCGGTCGTTCCCAGTCCTGTTGCACCTAGTAAGCCTGAATCGGTTTTCTTTACCAGCTCGGAAAAGGAAAGCTCCATATCCTTTTCTTCACTGTCTACCTGTATTGTATAGCTTCTTGTCTGATATCCGTTTTTCCGTAGCGAAATCACATGACTTCCCGCCTTTTTGGGGAAGGATACCGGTGCCAATCCCACATAATTACCATCGACATATACTTCCGCACTTGCCGGCGCATTTACCTTTACACGCCAGGTTCCTTCTCCGGTAGCTGTCTCTGATGCAGCCGCATTCTCTGTTGTTGCAGCGTTTGGTGTCGTGCCTTCTACTGCAGCATCCGTCTCACTGTCTGTAGCCGAAATGGCACTTTCCGCTTCGCTGTCCGCAGATGAAATCACACTTTCGCCCTCTTCTGCCTTATCCGGTGTCTCCTCCGCGTCAGCTACCCCGGAAGCTTTTTCGGAAGCCCCGCTTCCATCCGGCTCCATTTCTACATTCAGATTAGCATTTTCCTGTCCGACCTTTAAATACTGGCTGATGGTTTCATAACCCGCTGCTTTCACAATCATCTGATGTACACCGTATTCCAGTTCCACATAGGTAGAGGTATCAATTTTATCTCCATCGATGTAAACATTGGCATCTGCAGGAGAAAGTGTAAAAAATACTTTTCCCGTCTTTACTTCTTCTCCCTTTAAATCCGACACATCCAATATCGTCTCCTCGTCCCGGTAAATCGTTGCGGTTTTACTGCCTTCATGGCTGCCGTTTTTTACTACAATATTGTATTCTCCCTCAGGAACGGTAAGCAACATATCCTCCGTAACACGCTGCGCCATTTTCTGACCGATTTCCACAAAACCGCCCACAAAATATTCTTCTCCGATTAATCGCAGATAGCCATGCCCTTTTTCTACAATTATACTGTATATCGTATTATCAATTCCTTTTACCGACAATACGTCCCTTTCGTTCAGGTCAGTCAGCTCAATTTCCTCTCCACCGGAAAGAATCATCGGTCGCTCCGCCAACGTATAGACTTCTCCGTAAAATGCCATATGCCCCCTTGCCGGGTTCATTTCAAAGCCGGAATTTACCTCCTGCTCCCAGGATGCAGGCGATATGCTTAGCGAAACACATTTTTTCGGTATATGCTGAAAATTTACATCCACAATATCTCCCGGTACAAGCTGTGGTGCCGAAAGTGCCTCACCGTATTGATCCGTAAATACCGTAATTCCGTCATAGCTTAAGGTATATTGTTTATTTACAATACGATTGAGCAATGTTATCTTTTTTTCGTCCTCTCGGACACAAACAACAACTGCCGTATCCTTTGAATCATACTCTCCGGGCTCCATAATTCGAAAACCGGTATCCTCTATGGAAGGCTCTGTTTCCTCCTGCACCGCATCCCCGCTTTTCAGGAAGTCAATATTAGCACTATCCACATTTTGACATCCGGTAAGCAGACACATCACAATACCGCATACCAAGCCCTTTTTTATCCAATGTTTTTTCATCCTGCTCCTTTGTACCTCTCCATCCTGTTCTCATCAACGCAGTAGCGTATTTAGAAACGTTTCCTTTTCCGTTTCCTGCTTCAATAGTTTGTCAAATTTCTCCATGTTCCGTCCCGGAACCCATGATTTACCTGTATTATAATAAAAATTTACAATTTTCCAAAATTTTTCCGGATAGGAAAGCCGATAATACAACTGCTCTATATCCTCTTTTGAAAGCGTCTTTTCTTTCTGATATGCCTCTAAAATATCATTGCCCGTTTCCACAGACCAATCGCTCTTCTCTAAAAGCTTTCTCAGAAACAAATACAAATCCCGAATTTGTGTATCACAAACACATTTTTCAAAATTAATGACGTGCGTGTCGTTCCCATTCATTAATATGTTATGATACTGAAAATCACCATGACACCACATTCCCTGTTCTGCAATTTTCTCATAGTAGTCTTCCTTCTGGCAGGCACTCCATTTTTCTGTTACTTCAAATGCCTTTTCCATAAATCGGTCATAGTATTTTAATAAATAAATTTCAAAATCATTTTTCTGACCCTTGTTTCGCAAAAATCTGCGAACTTTTTTTAACTCCCGATTATGCTTTTCGTATTCTTTATCCAGTCTGAGCACACAGTCCTGCATCTCACCACCTATAGGCATAATCATTGCCTTATGCAGCTTCGCAAGTACACTGACAGCCTTCTGGCACTCCTCCGGGTCACGAATACTACACTCTCTTCCTTCAAAATATGATTTCACAATATAAGTATCCTGATACGGATCCTTCGTCCACAGTACTCCCTCTTTGTTTGGAAAAATATCTTCCACAAAAATATCACTGTTTTCACGAATACAATCAAGCAGGGCTTTCTGACGCTCAAGCTTTTCCGGTACTCCTTTGTATTCCTTTAAAATCCGAATACCTTCCGGCGTCTCAAAAAGAATTGCTCCCCGCCCTTTCCATGTACGAATTACTTCGAAATCATATTCTGAAAGCACACTGACTGCTCTGTCATTCACATATATTCCCCCTAAGATTGGTCATTACCTATCTTATGAGGTGCCACAAAGAAAAATGCTCTAAATCTGCTTTAAAAGAAATTCCTTTGTATTATATTCCGGATTTTCCAATACAAGCTCCAAACATTTTGCCAATGCTTCTCCTAATTCTTTGCCGGGCTTCATACCCGCATCAATTAAATCCTTACCCGATATTGCCAGAGTCTTTAAACTCAGACACTCCTGTCTTGCTCTTATCTCTGCATACAGTTTTTCCAAATGCTCCAATGTCCGCAGCTTTTCCTCTTCCAAATAACCGCTTTGCGCCGCTACATCGGCCTGCTTCACAGCAAACAGCATCGGCAATAGCTCTTCTCCGATTTTATTTGCCGCCCTGCGAACCGCCACAGGTGTCTCTTCTATCTTATAATCATGATAACGAACCAGCTTTACTACCTTGTCCTTTGTATCATTATCAAATTTCAGCCGCGAAAAAATTTCTGCAGCCATCCGGGCACTTACCTCTCCATGCCCCTTAAAATGATCCCTGCCGTCTTCATCCCTTGAACGTACTATCGGCTTGCCCAAATCATGAAACAGCATCGCAAGCCGCAGCACCTTGTCCGCCTTTATCGCTGCCATACTATGCAGTATATGCTCACCTACGCAATACTTATGGTGCGGATGATTTTGTGCCGTCTGCATCGCAGCATCAAACTCGGGCAAAATCACCCCGGTAATCCCCGTTTCATAGGCACTTCGTAAGTAATCCGGATGAGGAGAAACTACCAGCTTTATAAGCTCCACCTGTATCCTCTCCGCACTGACATTTTTCAAATTTTGTGCCAGCTTACAAATCGCCTTTTTTGTATTTTCTTCTATAATAAAGCCAAGCTGCGCAGAAAATCTCACGGCTCGCATCATTCGCAGTGCATCCTCCGTAAAACGCTCCTGCGCATCACCCACGCAACGGATTCTTTTCTCCTGTAAATCACGAACACCGCCAAACTCATCCACCAATCCGCTTGTCTCATTATATGCCATCGCATTGATGGTAAAATCACGACGTCGCAAATCTTCCTTTAAATTCCCGGTAAATATGACCTCCTTCGGATGCCGACTGTCCTCGTATTCTCCGTCAATCCGATAGGTCGTCACCTCAAAGCCTTCCTTTTCCAGCATTACCGTAACGGTTCCATGCTGAATTCCTGTATCAATGGTTCTGCGAAAAAGAGCTTTGACCTCTTGTGGTCTGGCAGATGTGGTAATATCCCAATCATCCGGACATCTGCCCAGTATGGAATCTCTTACACAGCCTCCCACCGCATATGCTTCGTATCCGGCATTTTGCAATGTATCAATGATACGCTTCACTTTTTCCGGCAGTTGTATTTTCATTCATTTTCCTGCTTTCTGATTTCTATTTTATTATCATATACTATTCTTACCGTTTTGGCAAAACCAACTATTTCTTCCACCAAATAATAATTTAAATTAGTAACTTTGAAGCCGAAAGAGCTGTCTTTATTTTTCTTGATGCCGGACTCCGGATAAAAGAATTACTAACCGTTCTGATATATGTTAAATCACCGAACGCAATCACTGCGAATGCTCCATCCGGTCGCTTCGCAGTTCATTCGAACCTCCTTGTTCGAATGTTGCTGGCTGTAAACAGAACGGTAAGAAATTCTAAATATCCTCCGAGGCATCAAAAAAATAAAGAC
>JAZNIP010000142.1:0-4481 GCA_045577575.1 Lachnospiraceae bacterium
GCTTGTCTAACCAAAACGCAGGATAATCTTTTTTCATTATTTACGAATGTTGGATTTTACTGCGTTAGCAACAACCTCTGCGACCTCCGGCAAAAATGCTTCGGGGAGAATGTTGACATCGCTGAGTTTATCCTCCGGTACAAGACCGGCAAGAGCATGTGCAGCAGCCAATTTCATTTCTTCGGTAATTTGTGGTGCCCTGCCTTCCAGTGCGCCCTTAAATATACCCGGAAAGGCTACTACATTATTGACCTGATTGGGAAAATCAGAGCGTCCGGTACCGATGACTCTGGCACCTGCAGCCTTTGCCAAATCGGGCATAATTTCAGGAACGGGATTTGCCATGGCAAACAGGATGGAATCGGTATTCATGGAAGCGACCATGTCCGGTGTGACAATGCCGGGCGCAGATACTCCAACAAAAATGTCAGCTCCCTTCATGGCATCGGCAAGAAGTCCTGTTTCCTGATTTGGATTCGTAATTTGTGCCATTTTCTCCTGCATAAAATTTAAATCCTTGCTGTCACGGGAGATGATACCGCACTTATCGCACATGATAATATTGGTGAAGCCATAGGTGAGCAGAAGCTTTGTGATGGCAATGCCGGCACTTCCGGCACCGTTTACCACTACCTTGCAGTTTTCCTTTTGTTTGTTTACGACCTTTAATGCGTTAATGATACCGGCAAGCACTACAATGGCAGTTCCGTGCTGGTCATCATGAAATACAGGGATGTCAAGCAATTCCTTTAATCGCTCCTCGATTTCGAAGCAACGCGGTGCACTGATGTCCTCCAGATTGATACCGCCGAATGCAGGTGCGATATGAACCACTGTACGAATAATCTCTTCGGTATCCTGAGTATCCAGACAAATCGGTACGGCATTCACTCCGCCGAATTCTTTAAACAGAACCGCCTTACCTTCCATAACCGGCATAGCCGCATAGGGACCGATATTGCCCAGGCCGAGTACGGCACTTCCGTCGGAAACGACAGCGACTGTATTTGCCTTTATTGTATATTTATAAGCAGCCTCCTTGTCCTGAGCAATTACCTTGCACGGCTCTGCTACGCCGGGAGTATATGCTAAGGACAGAGCTTCTCTGGATTTGACAGGAGTTTTAGAGGTGGTTTCCAATTTACCGTTCCACTCTTCATGAAGTTTTAATGCTTTTTCATTCGTTGTCATGATATGCCCTCTTTTCATAAATCGATATATGTTCATAGCATTATATAATATTTTTGTTGTTTTTGCAAAATGTGTTTGCATTCTTGGAAAAGTTATGTATAATGAATCTATCAAATTAAATTGAACGAAGAGCTTCACATCGTTTCGTGTACAGGTCGTACGATAATCCCACAAAATAACGTGAAAAGGCAGCTATTTTATTAGTAAGCAGGGAGGAAATCATATATGAGAGAAAAATATGAATCGTTAGCATTGGCAGATTTAAAAGCAATTGCCAAAGGAAGAGGCATTAAAGGCACATCTGCGATGAAAAAAGCAGAAGTGATAGAGGCAATGCTTGAGCTTGATAATAAGGAGAAAAGTTCGGAGAGAACAGATCGTACAGAGAAGGCGGAGCGTGTGGAAAGGGCAGAACGTACAGAGAAGACAGAGCGTGTGGAAAGAACAGAACGTACAGAGCGCATAGACAGAACGGAGCGCCCTGAGAGAGTGGAGCGCGGGGAAAAAAGCGAAAATGAAAAAACGCTGGCAGACCTTGACAGTGGAGAAACGGCGAACGGTATCTTAGAGGTTATGCCGGACGGGTATGGCTTTATCCGGTGTGAAAATTATTTGCCGGGTGAAAATGATGTTTATGTAGCACCGAGCCAGATTCGTCGTTTTGGATTAAAGACCGGAGATATTGTAGAGGGTAATACAAGAGTAAAGACACAGGCAGAGAAGTTCAGTGCACTGTTATTTGTGAAAAAAATTAACGGCTATGTGCCGGAGGTGGCAGCGCGACGCCGCAATTTTGAAGATATGACACCGATTTTCCCGGATGAGCGTTTGCGAATGGAAACACCGGGAGCAAGTATTGCGATGCGTATTATGGATTTAATCAGTCCGGTCGGTAAGGGACAGAGAGGTATGATTGTATCTCCGCCAAAGGCAGGTAAGACAACCTTATTAAAAGAGGTTGCAAAATCCATAAAGAAAAACGACCCGGAGATGCATCTGATTATTCTGTTGATTGATGAGCGTCCCGAGGAGGTTACGGATATTCGTGAGGCAATTGAAGGACCAAATGTTGAGGTTATCTATTCTACCTTTGATGAGCTTCCTGAGCATCATAAACGAGTATCGGAAATGGTAATTGAGCGTGCAAAGCGTCTGGTAGAGCATGGCAAGGATGTAACGATTTTGTTGGACAGCATTACACGACTGACAAGAGCATACAATCTGGTTGTTCCGCCAAGCGGAAGAACTCTTTCCGGAGGTCTTGACCCGGCGGCGCTTCATATGCCGAAGCGTTTCTTTGGTGCAGCGAGAAATATGCGTGAGGGCGGCAGTCTGACGATTCTTGCTACTGCATTGGTAGAGACCGGCAGCAAGATGGATGATGTAGTATACGAAGAGTTTAAGGGAACGGGTAACATGGAAATGGTTCTTGACCGTAAGCTTTCCGAGCGTCGCGTATTTCCTGCAATCGATATTCCCAAATCCGGTACAAGAAGAGAAGATTTATTGCTTGCACAGGAGGAGCTTGAGGCAATCAACATTATGCGTAAGGCGCTTAATACCATGAAGCCGGAAGAAGCGGTAGACAAGATTTTGGACATGTTCTCCAGAACGAAAACAAATGTAGAGTTTGTTAATATGGTAAAGAAAATCAAATTCTTCTAAAAATACTTGCAACCAAAGAAAAGCTATGTTACAATAACTAAGCTGTCTGTGTTATAGGCACAGACTTAGGGATGAGAACATTAGTGATTGATTATAATAGAGAGGTGAAAGACGATGAAAGAAGGAATCCATCCAGAGTATTATCAGGCAACCGTAACATGTAACTGTGGAAACACATTTGTAACAGGATCTACAAAACCGGAAATCCATGTAGAAGTTTGTTCCAAATGCCATTCATTCTACACAGGTCAGCAGAAAGCTGCTAGAGTTGCTGGACGTATTGATAAGTTCAATAAGAAGTATGGCGTAGAAAGCAAATAATGTTGCGAAGAAGGTTGAGGTTTTTTAATCTCAACCTTATTTTTACTTCATGGGGCGATATGCTTGTTGGTTTTTTTTATCAATAGTGTGTGCTCCTGTTGCTTTCGGAGGTATAAAATGAGAAAAAAGTATAATCGTTCCTGTGGTATCGGCGGTCAGGCGGTATTAGAGGGCGTTATGATGAAAAATAAAGACCGTTATGCAGTAGCGGTCAGAAAACCGGATGGACAGATAGAGGTGGATACGGAGGAGTTTCATGGTGTATTGCATGGCAGTGCGCTGAAAAATATTCCGTTTATCAGAGGTGTTTTCAATTTTATTGATTCAATGACATTGGGAATGCGTACTTTGACGTATTCCGTCTCCTTTTATGAAGAAGAGGAAGAAAAAAAAGATGCAAAACCTACCTTGTTTCAAAAACTGTTCGGAGATAAGGCAGAGGATGTGGCAATGGGACTGACGACAGCTGTTTCTCTTGTCCTTGCAGTAGCGATTTTTATGATACTGCCTTACTTTATTTCATCCTTTTTTGCGCATTATGTAAGAAATGAATCCCTGATTGCAATTATTGAGGGACTTATCCGTATTGCCATTTTTGTTTTATATGTAGTGGGTATTTCTGCCATGAAGGATATTCACAGATTGTATCAGTATCATGGTGCGGAACATAAGTGCATCAATTGTATCGAAAAGGGACGCCCTTTGACCGTACACAATGTTATGCGAAGCTCCAGATTGCATAAACGCTGCGGTACAAGCTTTTTGCTGTTTGTTATGTTTGTCAGTGTAGTACTGTTTTTCTTTATTCGGGTGGAAAATCCGGCATATCGTGTGATTGTTCGTATTTTATTGATTCCGGTAATTGCAGGTATTTCCTATGAGATTATCCGTTTGGCAGGTAACAGCAATAATATACTTGTGAGATTGCTGTCTGCACCGGGGATGTGGTTACAGAGGCTGACAACAAAGGAGCCGGATGAGTCAATGGCAGAGGTGGCAATTGCTTCTGTGGAAGCAATTTTTGATTGGAAGGCATATTTGAAGGATACATTCGGCTATGAGGTGGATGATTCCTGGTTGGATGATAGTCCGACAGTTGATGAAGAGGATGGAGAGTAGTGCAATATCGGGAATTATATCAGCTTGGCACGGAGCGACTTGAACAGGCAGGAATAGAGGAGGCTTCGCTGGATGCGAGACTGCTTTTAGAGTATGTGTGTCAAACAGACAGAAATACATTGCTTGCTCATGGAGATATGGAAGTGACGTCGGAGCTGGAAGAAAATTATGTAAATCTGCTGGCA
>JAZNIP010000143.1:0-4728 GCA_045577575.1 Lachnospiraceae bacterium
CTTACAGGAAGGACACCAGTTAATCGGCATTTCCTTCTCATACGCAAGCCCCTCTTTGAACATCTTTACAAAAATCCACTGTGTCCACTTGTAGAATGCCGGATCGGTTGTATTTACCTCCATATCCCAATCATACAATGCTGCAATCTGATTAATCTGGTTTTTAATATTAGCAACATTTTCTGCTGTAGAAATAGCCGGATGCACTCCCATTTTGATTGCATAATTTTCTGCCGGAAGTCCAAATGCATCCCATCCCATCGGATGGATAATATAATGTCCGCCATTTAACATTTTATAACGACTCCAAACATCAGAAATAACATAGCCTCTCCAATGTCCTACATGGAGTCCGTTTCCTGAAGGGTAAGGGAACATATCCAGGCAATAATATTTCGGTTTTTTACCGTCATTGACATTGACCGGATTTTTCTCCCATTCTTTTCTCCATTTCTCTTCAATTTCTCTGTGATTGTAAGGTACTCCCATTTTTTCATTCCTCCTAGCTTATTATATTTTAGTTTTCTATTAAGAAATTGTCAAGTATTATCGCATTACAGCATGAAAGTGTTTTGCATTTTTTCGAATGATATATATACTATACAGACAAAAACGGTATGTGCACAAAGCACATACCGTCTTTTATATCATATGAGATAGAAAAATTTTATTTATAAATAATGCTATAGGTAAAAGAACCTTTATTGGTTGCAAAAGTAATCGTAGTATCGGATGTATCCAAATCATCTAATACAACCGGCTGTCCATCTGCCACCAGAATAACTTTAAATGTTCTTCCCGGTGCCTGCATATTATTCGGAATCTGGAATAAATACTTCTTTGTATCCTCAAACTCCGGATAGCTTTCATCACCCGTTGTTACCAGATTGGAATATGTCTGTCCATAGCTGTAATCCGGATAAACATAATTCAAATAGTCTGCAATCACCTGCAGATACTGTACACCATTTTTAATAATGCTGGATGTCACAGCTCTACCGGCCATCTCATACCCCGGTGCAAAACGAAGCGGAGATTTAAATACCTGAAGCTCCTCACCCACACTGTCAATGATGTGACTCGGCTGATCAATACCCGGATTATCTGCCGAAAATACATTGGAAATATTCGGATAAGTTTTCTGACGGAATAACGTTTTCATCGTACCATTATCCGTAATATACAGCACTGTACGATCCATACTTCTTGCCACACGTGCCAGACTATCCAAACTCGTATACGGAATCTTATCACCTATCATTCTTGTCGTCTCTTCTGTTCCCTGAATACGAATCGTAGGCTTATTATCAATTTTGTGGAATACAGAACTGTCTGATATAAAGGTTGTACTCGGAATATAGAAATACTTTAAATATTTAAAATCTGCAAATGCTTTTGTTCCGATATCCGTAATCCCCTTTTCTACCATAACCGTACCAAAAAGAGATGTATGCCACGGACGTGTTGCCAATGTATCTGTTGTATAATCCGGAATGACACCGTTCCCCATAATATAAAGAATACCGTCTCTTACCTGCGCAGTCACCCCTTCACTGACCGTCCAGACCGCCGATTCCTTTGTCAAGTCCGGATGTGACTGAATACCATTTGCTTTCACTTCCATAGTCGATAAGCTCATAACACTAAAAATCGCAGCCAGTGCCAGGCCCATAACTCTTTTTCCTATTTTTCGCATTTTATGTCTCCCTTCCAGTAAAATCTCTAATTTCAGTTTACCTATTTTGCTATATTTTGTCAATTATCCGCCATAGGAATACTGATGGAAAATCTTAGCATTTGCCGGGAAGCATTGTTCAGCGAGTCATATATTACTCAAACTGTAACACAGCATGCAATCCATAGCCTTCCGTATAACCGATGGAAATGGTATCTCCCTCTTTATAGCGGATAATTCCAATCAAATCTTCATCGGCCATATCTACGTCAAACACATCCTTTGAATTTTCCAGACAAATATAGTAATGTGTCGTGCCCTCCAGTACAACCGGAGCAATCGCTGAAATCTTGCCGGAAATCTGTTTCTGCTCCTCTGCCTTCTGACTGACAATGCCATTGGTGGAAAGCAATTCATTATAATTTTTCTCGCATTCCTGTATCGTATCGCCGATTGCTACCCACTGATATTTCTGAACATTCACCATCGCATATTTTTTCACCAGACCGGAGGCATCCTTAAGTGCCATAAAATAAGTCGGCTCATCCGCGATATTAAGAAGTAGCGGGAAGGTAGCCACATAGCCTAAATTCTGCACCTGTCCCTCAGCAGATGACATGGCAGAATCCTCTATCGCACCCTCCACCTCATAAAATCTGGTTTCCATAGTACGCTGATTCATCAAAACAAAGCCTACATTAGACTGGTCTCCGCTGACAGAAGTCACACCGGAATATACCCACACATCATCCTCCAGCGCGATATAATTATAACCATTGGTAGACTGCAAACAATCCTTTTGTCCGAGAATACTGTTTAAATAACCATTTTTCAGAATACCATGATAATCATAAAGCCGTGTTAACAGCTCTGCAGAATATACCTTGTCAATCCACTGCGGTACATCCTCTACCGCATAATCAATACACTCGCCGGTAATGGCATTGCAAAGCACTACATTTCCAATGGTCTGTCCGCCAAACAATCCGATATTAAATTTCTTTACCGGACATACCCAAAACGGAGTACCCTCTTCGTCAATTTCAAAAAAGAGCTGGTCATCAAAAATATAGGTCGGATAACGGAATCTTAAATGCCGATACAGATTACGATTGAAATATTCTGATTTGGAATATTTAATACCCTCCTCCAATTTTACGCATTCGGTATTCTGTGTTGCCATATCAATCAAAATATAGGCCGGAATTCCATCACTTTGATTGGTCAGCCATTTAATCGGACTGGCATATACAAGTGGTGTCACTCTGACCGGAACTCCCTGATAATTTATCTGCGTATAATCACTGCTCACCTCAAACTGAGATACCATATCTACCAGACTTCCCATTTTACGATTACCCAAAAGAGCCGCCGAATTTTTATCCAGAAGCGGAATGGTATTATAGTCCGCTTCCTTAATGTCATCGGTAAAATTACGTTCCTCAATAGTCATAAGCTGCTGATACTTTTTTGCATTAATAATCGGCGATGACAGGACACTGCCCACCAAATATATAAGGAATACCGCCAGAAGCAAAAGCCCGAGATATTTTACCCCCTTTAATTCTTTAAAATCAAAGTTAAGATTCCAATGCATAATATTACCATCGGGCGAAGGCTCTACAAATTGTCTGCCGGCTTTTTTTAAAACATAAATCCCCATACAGACAATAATCAGTCCCATAACAAAAAACCAGAAATTCGCAGAGTGAATATTTACTGCCGGCAAATAAATATAATACAGAATGCCTGCAGTCAATAAGCCTGCCAGAACCAGCATCAAAGTTCTCGTTATTTTTTTCATAATTTGTTCTACCTCATTATATTTTTTCAATTTTCCTTTGTATGTGGAAAATTATACTACATATTTTTCCATTTATTTCTTAAATTATTATTAAAAAACCTGCGAAACAGAATTGTTTTTGCAATCCGACTTCGCAGGTTATTTTATATTATTTTTTTATGCTTCCGAACCTTCTGCCACCTTAGCTGCACGCTCTGCTACTTCCTTCTCCTGTACATCGGACGGAGCCTGCTCATAACGTGCGAACTCATATGCATATGTACCACGTCCGCCTGTCATGGAGCGAAGATCCGTACAATATCCGAACAAGCCTGTCATCGGAATGTCCGCTTCGATTATCTGCTTACCTCCTGCAACCGGATTCATGCCAAGTACACGGCCGCGACGTTTGTTTAAATCTCCCATAACATCGCCGGTATACTGATCCGGAACCGTTACCTTTAAGGATGCAATCGGCTCAAGCAAGGTAGGCTGCGCCTCCATAAAGCCCTTTTTAAATGCCTGAATAGTGGCCATCTTAAACGCCATTTCAGAGGAATCTACCGGATGATAAGAGCCATCGTACAAAACAGCCTTAACGCCAACTACCGGATAGGCCGCCAAAGGTCCCTTAACAACGGATTCCTGCAATCCCTTTTCTACTGCCGGGAAGAAGTTCTTCGGTACTGCCCCACCAACAACCTCCTGCGCAAACTCATAAGCCTCTTCCAAATTTCCTGATGATTCAAAACGCATCTTAACATGACCATACTGTCCATGTCCGCCTGACTGCTTTTTGTATTTATATTCCACATCAGACTTCTTACGAATTGTTTCGCGGAATGCCACCTTTGGCTTGGACAATTCGATTTCTACTTTATATTCATTTAACAGTCTGCTTGCTACGATTTCCAGATGCTGGTCGCCCATGCCATAAATCAGGCTCTGTCTGTTTTCGCTGTCATTCACAACCTTTAATGTCTGGTCTTCATGCATCATCTTCTGAAGTGACTGGGAAATCTTATCGATATCTCCCTTATTCTTTGCATGATAACGCATATAAGTATACGGTGTAGAAATCTCAGCCTTACCAAAGCGAATCGGTACTGCCTTTGTGGAAAGTGTATTTCCGGTTCTTGCCGCAGTCAGCTTCGCAATTGCTCCGATATCACCCGCATGTAACTCCGGTACTTCAATTGGCTTATTCCCCTGTAATACATAGAGCTTGCCAACCTTTTCTTCCAAATCCTTTTCCTGATTGTAAATCATA
>JAZNIP010000144.1:0-3795 GCA_045577575.1 Lachnospiraceae bacterium
CATGCGCTGATACAGGAAAAGGTTGTTTATAGAAACCTGGCACTTGTAGTAACGGATGAGCAGCATCGGTTTGGAGTGAGACAGAGAGAGGCATTGGCGGGTAAGGGAACGGATACCCATGTGCTTGTTATGAGTGCAACACCGATTCCGCGGACATTGGCGATTATCTTATACGGAGATTTACATATTTCCGTTATTGATGAGCTTCCGGCAGACCGGCTTCCGATTAAAAATTGTGTGGTAGGCTGTAACTATCGAAATACTGCATATCAGTTTATTGAAAAAGAAGTGACAAAAGGAAGACAGGTCTATATTATTTGTCCGATGGTCGAAGAAGGGGAAATCGAAGGGCTTGAAAATGTCATTGATTATACGGCGAAGCTGAAGGAACGGTTTGGAGACAGGATGCAGATCGCTTATCTGCATGGCAGAATGAAGCCAACAGAAAAAAATCGGCTTATGGAAGCCTTTGGAAAAGGTGATATTGATATTCTCGTTTCCACAACGGTTATAGAAGTGGGAATCAATGTTCCGAATGCGACCGTTATGATGGTGGAAAATGCGGAACGCTTTGGGCTCGCACAGCTTCATCAGCTCAGAGGTCGTGTGGGAAGAGGGAAAGAACAGTCTTACTGCATTTTTGTCAGTGCATCAGATAAAAAAAGTACAATGGAACGACTTTCCATTCTAAACAAATCCAATGACGGTTTTTATATTGCAGGAGAGGATTTAAAGCTGAGAGGACCGGGAGATTTGTTTGGCATCCGTCAAAGTGGCAGTATGGAGTTCAAAATTGCAGATATTTATCAGGATGCGAAAGAGCTGAAGGAAGCGAGTGAAGCCGCAGAGCTGCTTTTGGAGAAAACTGGCGAGTTTTCTTTCTTTCCGCGTGTTGACTTTAGAAGCATCTAAAAGTAAAATGTGAAATAGAGTATAAAAAGAAAGTGTTAGAGGAAAAAGACGTGGCAAAGATTGCAATTGCACTGGACAGCAACAGTGGAGTGACACAAAAGGAGGCAGAGCAGTTAGGGCTATATGTATTGCCGATGCCTTTTATGATAGAGGACAAGGTATATTACGAGGAGCGGGATTTATCACATGAAGAGTTTTATGAGCATATGGAGGCGGGTGAGCGTATTACGACTTCGCAGCCGACTCCCGAGGATGTGACCGGATTTTGGAATGAGCTTTTAAAAACTCATGATGAAGTAGTATATATTCCCATGTCCAGCGGATTGTCCGGCTCCTGTCAGACAGCGCGGCTTCTGGCACAGGAGTATGACGGCAGAGTAGAGGTTGTAAACAATCAGCGTATTTCTGTTACGCAAAAGCAAAGTGCGTTGGACGGAGCTTATCTTGCGGCAGAAAAGGGTATGAATGCAGCTCAGATTAGGGAGTTTTTAGAAACTGATAAATTTAATTCTACGATTTATGTCATGCTGGATACACTGACCTATTTAAAACGCGGCGGGCGGATTACTCCGGCGGCTGCAGCACTTGGTAATATATTGCGGTTAAAGCCGGTTCTTCAGATTCAGGGAGAAAAACTGGATGCATTTGCGAAGGCGCGTACCGTATCTCAGGGAAAGTCTATTATGATAAATGCTGTGAAAAATGATATTGCAGAGCGGTTTGGCGGTGATGCAGACAATGTAAGTCTTGCGGTTGTACACAGCCATAATCTTGCAGGAGCGGAAGCCTTTCGTGCAGAGCTGCAAAAGGAATTTCCGAAGCACGAAATGGAAATACAGGATTTACCGTTAAGTATCGGCTGTCATTTGGGGCCGGGAGCACTGGCAATTACTTGTGTACAGAAAATATGCCGGGTTTCTTAGGAAACCGGCATTTTATAATTGGAGGAATAATTAATGAACAAAAATATTACGATAGTGGGTATCGGTATGGGAAACCCGGATCTTTTAACAAAAGAGGTGCGATGTGCTTTGCTGGAGGCGGATTTAGTTATCGGAGCAAAGCGAATGCGGGATGCACTGCCTAAAAACTGTCATGCACAGTATCACGAAACCTTTGACGGAAAAGAGATTCTCGCAATTATAGAAAAAACAGAGTATGAAAACATCGTAATCTGTATGTCGGGTGACAGCGGTTTTTACAGTGGTACAAAGGGGCTTATCGCAATGCTGGAAAAGGACTATGAAGTAAACGTTATGGCAGGAATCTCCAGTATTTCTTATCTGGCGGCAAAAAGCGGTATTTCATGGCAGGATGCCTGCATTGTCAGTCTGCACGGAAGAAAGGAAAACTGGATTCAGGCTGTAAAAAGTCATGAAAAAACCTTTGTTTTAATGGGAGGAAGTCTGCGTGAAATCGTAGAAAAGCTTTGTCTGGCAGGAATGCGGGATTGTAAATTGATTATCGGTATCCGGCTTTCTTATCCGGATGAAAAGATTATCAGTGCTATGGCCGGTACTTTGTTAGACAGAGGCGATAAGCTGGACAGTATGGATGATTCTCTGAGTGTGCTGTTTATTTTAAATGAGCATGCAGGACATGCGGCAGCTTCCTTTGGAATTTCCGATGAGGAATTTATCCGCGGACAGGTACCGATGACGAAAAGTGAAGTGCGTGCAGTGACAATGAGCAGACTGCATTTAAAAGAGAATGCGATAGTATATGACATTGGTGCAGGGACAGGCTCGGTTTCCATAGAGATGGCGGCTCAGGCATGGAAGGGTAGTGTATATGCCATTGAAAGCAATGAAAAGGCATTGGAGCTATTGCATGCGAACAGAGAGCGTTTTATGGCAGACAATGTGGAAATTATAGAAGGGAAAGCTCCCGGAGCATTAAAAGGACTGCCAATGCCGGATGCAGTATTTATCGGTGGAAGCAAGGGAGAAAGGGCAGCAATTCTGGCAGCTGTTTTAGAGAAAAATCCGCAGGTGCATGTTGTTATGAATATCATTTCTCTTGAATCGCTCAGTGAGGTGTTGATGCTGGTAAAGAAATTCGGTTTGGAAAATCTGGAAATCTCACAGGTGACAGTAGCAAGAGGTCGAGAAATTGGCGGACAGCATTTGATGGATGGACAGAATCCGGTATTTATCGTTTCTGCGGACGGAAGCAAATAAAAAATAGGAATGATGAGAATGGACAACCCATATGCGGATTGGAAAATCAAACAGATAAATCAAACGGTTATGAATCGTGCTCGGCAAAAGTGGGACAGAATTGCCAAGCCTCTACGAGGACTTGGTATATTAGAGGATGCAGTTGTTCGGATAGCCGGCATACAGGAAAGTGAAAATATTATGCTGCAAAAGCGTGCAATGCTTGTTTTTTGCAGTGACAACGGAATTACGAGCCGCGGTGTTACGCAGACAGACAGTCATGTGACGGCAGTTGTGGCAGATAATATTGCGGACGGAAAGGCAAGCATCAGTAAAATGTGCCGACGTTGCAGAACGGACGTGTTTGCCATTGATATCGGGGTTCGTGATATGACTGCTTCGGATAAGCTGATACATAAAAAGATTGCATACGGAACAAAGGATTTCTCCGTTGAACCAGCAATGACCCCAAAAGAGGCAAGGACGGCTATTGATACCGGAATTGCATTTGTAAAGGAATGTAAGGAAAACGGCTATGTAATTCTCGGAACGGGAGAAATGGGAATCGGTAATACGACAACCGGAAGTGCGGTAGCGTCTTCTCTTTTAGGACTTCCGGTGGAAATAGCAGTCGGAAGAGGAGCGGGACTTTCGGATAACGGTCTGGAGAGAAAAAAGGAAGTCATTACTGAGGCAATTGACCGATATGGTCTACGAAATAAGG
>JAZNIP010000145.1:0-2010 GCA_045577575.1 Lachnospiraceae bacterium
AAGATGTGGTAAGTGTTATCCGTTCATCCGTATCTGCTGCAGAAAGCCAGAATGAGATGATTGGCATCACTGCCAATGCTTTTGAAGGCTTAAGCACTAATATGAGCACCCTTATTAACCATATCCGCGAAATTGACACCCGTATTGAAAATCTTTCCGAATCCAATCTTCAGATTACGGAAAGTATTGCTCAAATTTCCTCTCTTTCAGAGGAAATCAACTCCAGCGCTGAGGAAACCAGTCAGTTGACGGAAGAGAATCTGAAATATACCAAACAGACCCGGGATTCCATCCGTGAAATCCAGGCAAGTACCGCTGGTTTAGAGAAATACACCAAATAAACATCTTGACATTTTTTCGGCTCTTGCATATAATATGTGAAAAGAGTTTTTGACAATTACATATTAAAGAAACCGTTGAAGTGGAGATAAAAATAAACGGGCACTTACAGAGAGTCGGGGGGCTGAGAGCCGGCAGAATGCTATTTATTAAATGGACCACGGAGGGCATAGTCAACGGAAAGTCTGCTTTCCTAGTATTCTATGACGTGTACGCATACGTAAGTTGCGAGGAATATGTTTGTATTCTGTAGAGTGTGTGGATTCCACAAATCAAGGTGGCACCGCGGTAACGATTTTACCGTCCTTGACAATAGACAGAACTATTGTCAAGGACTTTTCTTTACTCAAAATCAGGAGGATTAAAACATGGCAAAAGGAAGATATGGTGTTCATGGCGGTCAGTACATTCCCGAGACCCTTATGGACGAAGTCTTGAAGCTGGAAAAGGCTTATGAATTTTACAAAAATGACCCTGCATTCAACGAAGAGCTGAATACCTTGCTGAAGGAATATGCAGGCAGACCTTCTCTTCTCTACTATGCAGAGAAGATGACCAAGGATTTAGGCGGAGCGAAGATTTATTTCAAGCGTGAAGATTTGAACCACACCGGCTCCCACAAGATTAATAATGTACTTGGGCAGGCCCCTTTGGCAAAGAAAATGGGCAAGACCCGTATTATCGCAGAGACAGGCGCAGGCCAGCATGGCGTGGCAACCGCTACTGCTGCAGCTCTTTTAGGACTGGAATGTGAAATCTTCATGGGCGAAGAAGATACCATCCGCCAGGCCCTGAATGTATATCGTATGAAGCTTCTGGGCGCTAAGGTTAACCCGGTTATGACCGGTACCCGTACCCTGAAGGATGCAGTAAACGAGTGTATGAGAGAGTGGACCACCCGTATGGACGATACCCTCTATGTATTAGGTTCCGTAATGGGTCCTCATCCTTTCCCTATGATTGTACGTGATTTCCAGAGCGTTATTAGCCGTGAGGCACGTGCACAAATCTTGGAAAAAGAAGGCAAGCTTCCCGACGTGGTAATGGCTTGTGTAGGTGGCGGAAGCAATGCTATGGGTATGTTCTATGAATTTATCAAGGATGAATCTGTGAAGCTTATCGGCTGTGAAGCGGCAGGTCTTGGTGTAGACACAGACAAAACCGCTGCTACTGTTTCTACCGGTAGCTTAGGCATTTTCCATGGTATGAAGTCCTACTTCTGCCAGGATGAATATGGTCAGATTGCACCTGTGTACTCTATTTCCGCAGGTTTGGACTATCCGGGCGTAGGTCCCGAGCATGCTTATCTGCATGATATCGGAAGAGCACAATATGTACCTGTTACCGATGAAGAAGCTGTAGAAGCATTTGAATACATTGCCAGAACCGAAGGTATCATCGCTGCTATCGAAAGTTCCCATGCCGTAGCACATGTAATGAAGTTAGCACCCACCATGGATAAGGACCATATTATTATCTGCTGTCTGTCCGGTCGTGGAGACAAAGACGTTGCCGCAATTGCGAGATATAGGGGGGTAGATTTACATGAGTAAACTTAGTGAAGCATTTCAGAATAAAAAAGCATTTGTAGGGTTCCTGACTGCCGGTGACCCGTCTTTAGATAAAACCGCAGAATATATTATGACTATGGAAAAGGCTGGTGCCTCTGTC
>JAZNIP010000146.1:0-2045 GCA_045577575.1 Lachnospiraceae bacterium
TTTATGACATTGTCTTCCTAAGACCGCTTGGCCTCCGACTTCATATCTTCCTGCGCATCTGTAAAGAATTCCTTCACCGTCATTTCTTCCCCGTGTTTCCTCTTAGAGAAATTCTCTTTGTGCTTGTAAATAATCAAACCACAAACAGCTGCCACACATCCAAACACTGTAAAATTTCTCACTCTAATAAGTAACAGGATCGGAAAAGATACCGCTGCGGATATCGGTCCGTAGTGTCCGGTATTCGTCAGCCACATGATTGCCGCAGCAAGCGCTAGCAAAAGCAATACCAGGCGGATATCATACGCCAGAACCATTCCGGCCAGTGTTGCCACGCCCTTACCGCCGCGGAAGTTTAAATACAAAGGAAAAATGTGTCCAATTACTGCAAAGCATCCGGCAATCAATCCGGCAAAAGCAAACTCCGGAAGCATCATCTTCGCAAATTTTATCGCAAAAAAGGCTTTGAACACGTCCAGAAGCAAAACAACAATACCACTTAGTTTTCCAAACACAATCGCTGTATTAGTCGCGCCCAAATTACCTGTCCCGGTTTTGCGCAAATCCACTTTTTTAATTTTGGATAGTAACGCAGCCGGACTAAGTTGTCCCAATCCATATCCAATCAATGCACTAACAAAAATATCCCCCATAACGACCTCACGCTAATTTATAATCCGATAATCTATTTTACCACATTACTTCTAATATTTTAAGAAAAAATCAAAAAAACTACACCGGTGGAAAGTCCGGTGTAGTCTTTGTATATTTCAAATACCTATATTCAGTTTTTAAATGTATTAGTTGTTAGCGTTGCTCCAAACTTTGTAGCTCTGATTTGGATTTACACCCTTATACTCAAACAACTGGCTAAGGGTCACGAAGGTATATCCCTGATTTTTCAGAGTTTCAATAATCTGTGGAAGCGCCTGAACTGTAGCACTGTTACCCTGGAAATCGTGCATCAATACGATAGAGCCATCAGATACGTTGTTTACAACGTTGCTTACTCTCTGAGATGCAGAAACACTTGAATCCCAGTCTTTACTGTCTGTTCCCTGAATGAATGCTAAGTTAATGTTCTGGAACATTGTGTTACTTGTTGCCAAATAAGGTGCTCTGAAGAACTTCGCTTCAACACCAACTGCATTTTTGATTGCAGAAGATGTCCATTCAATCTGGTTTTTAACATCGCTTGCACTCATGCCACTCATATCCTGATGTGTATAAGAATGGTTTGCGAGTTCACAGCCCATGTTAACCTGACGCTGCATAATAGACAACTTACTGCTGTCAATATTCTGGCCAATCAGGAAGAATGTAGCTACTACATCATACTGCTCTAAAATATCCAATACGTCATTTGTTGTAGAAGAAGGACCATCATCAAATGTAAGAGCAATCAATTTGCCGGTAGGCTGTGAGTTGCTTCCGCTGGATCCGCTATCTGCAGTACCTGCTGCACTGATAGTCAATTTATCAAGATATGCATCCCAACTTCCATCGTCTGCAGTTACTACAAGTTCAATCTTCTGGTTTCCTGTACCATGAGATACATTAGAAATCGTGTAATTAGCGATATTGCTGTCGCCAAAATAGAAGGTACCCTTTGTTTCTCCGCCGATTACAAGATCTACTCTAGCCATGCTGGAGTTATTGGATGCTCCTGTCAGAGTAAAGTCATGTGTGCTTCCTTCAAAGTACTGTGTATAGGAAACGGACTCGTTATTTGCATACAATGCTACTCCATTAAAAGGAGAAGAAATTGTTCCTGCATACTGTCCGCTGAGTGTCATATCTTCTGCTTCTTTGCTGGAGCCTGTGGATACTGTACCGCTAGATGTATTTCCTCCGGATGTATTGCCACCGGATGTATTGCCGCCGGATGAACTGCTACCAACGCCGCTGATAGTCAATTTATCAAGATATGCATCCCAACTTCCGTCGTCTGCAGTTACTACAAGTTCAATCTTCTGATTACCGGTACCGTGAGATACGTTTTCAATGGTGTAATTAGCGATATTGCTGTCACCGAAATAGAAGGT
>JAZNIP010000147.1:0-3787 GCA_045577575.1 Lachnospiraceae bacterium
CATGTTAAATATCAGTGGATTACGGGAAGGCGTAGTATTGGATCACATTCCTGCCGGAAAGAGCATGGAGATCTATAAGTACCTGGGTCTGAAAAAGCTGGACTGTCAGGTAGCCATTATCAAAAATGCCCGCAGCAATAAAATGAGCAGAAAAGATATCTTAAAGGTAGAATGCGACATTGATATGCTCAATCTGGACATTCTAGGCTTTATCGACCACACTATTACAGTCAATGTAATTAAAGACGGTAACATCGTAGACAAAAAGCGGCTGTCTCTGCCAAAGGAAATCAAAAATGTAATCAAATGCAAGAATCCCCGCTGCATCACTTCCATTGAGCAGGAGCTGCCTCATATTTTTGTATTAACGGATGCTGAAAAAGAAATTTACCGTTGCAAATATTGCGAAGAAAAATGCCGCGAAAATTATAAATACGAATAAGGAGGAGCTTTTATGTACGAATTCAAGGATATTTACAAAACCGGTATCGAATCCGTTGACGCGGAGCACAGACGCCTATTTGAAATTGCAGAAGAAGCCTGGCAGCTACAACAGAATGAATTTATTCCGGACAAATACGACAATCTTGTAAACATTCTGGAGGAGCTGCGAGAGTATACGAAAACGCACTTTGCTAATGAAGAAGCCTATATGAAAAAAATCGGTTACAAAGGGATGTTTACCCAGAAAGTGCAGCATGATGCCTTTATTCAAAAGTTAGAGGAGTTGGATTTATCCTCAATTGACGAAAACAGCGATGCTGCCATTGATGATATCCTGAAGTTTTTAACCGACTGGCTGGTAGACCATATTCTCCATGTTGATAAGCTGATTGCGGAATAAAGCATGTGCCTCCGGGCGCAGATATGGAATGCCCCGCCGGGACTTTTCCGGGCGGGGCATTCCATATCTGATTGTTTCTAATTTCCGCATTCGACACTTATCTGATTGAATATTTTCATAATGTCTCTGACCTTCATATCACGCTTTTCATCATTCTCTTTATCCAAAACGATTCTCCCCTCATGTAACATCACAAGTCGGTCTCCATATTCCACTGCATAACGCAGATTGTGAGTTACCATAATGGTCGTCAGTCCCTTTTCACACACTATTTTATTTGTCAATTCCATAATGCCATCTGCTGTCTTAGGGTCAAGTGCTGCTGTATGCTCATCCAGAATCAAAAAATCAATCGGTGTCATGGTTGCCATTAAAAGTGCCAATGCCTGACGTTGTCCACCCGAAAGCACTCCCACCTGTGTGTACAGCTTATCCTCCAATCCCAGCCCCAATGTGGAAAGCAATTCTTTATAGTCGTCAATTCTATTTTTATTTATCCCCTTAAAAAGTCCGTATCTTTTTCCTTTGTTGTCAGCAAGCGCCAGATTTTCCAAAATGGTCATGCCCTGACAGGTTCCTTTTGCCGGATTCTGGTAGACTCTGCCAATTTTCCTCTGACGCACATAATCCTTCTGCCCGGTAATCTCTATGTTATCCATAAAAATATTTCCACCATCCACACTGATATTTCCACAGATAAGATTCAAAAGTGATGTTTTTCCCGAGCCGTTGCTTCCTACCACCGAAACAAACTGTCCTCTTTTCAAAGAAAAATTAAATCCATCAAAGAGACACATCTCATTTACACTTCCCGGATTATAATGCTTTGTAACATTTTTTAATGTCAGCATTCCCGTATCTCCCCTTTCTTTGATTTCTTTTTTCGTTCTCTTCCAAGCACCAGAGTCACCAGAAACAAAACTGCTGTAATCAGCTTCAAATCCACGGAGGATAATCCCATGCGCACTGCCACCGCCACACAGCCTTTATAAATTACCGCACCCAATACCACTCCGGTTGTTACCCGAAAAAGTGAAAGCTCACCGAACAGACTGGTGCCGATAATTACACTTGCAAGTCCGATTACCGCAGTTCCCGTTCCTACTGATATGTCAAAAAAACGCTGTTGCTGTGCAAATACACAACCGCTCATAGTCACAAGTCCGTTTGCAATTGACAAACCGATAATTTTTACCGCTCCTTTATCCACACCGAGAGAGGTAACTATCGCATCATTATCCCCAGCCGCCCGAAGCAGAAAACCGGACTTCGTTTTCAGATACAAGTCAAGCAAATACTTTGTCAGAAATGCTGTCATCGTTATGATGACAACGCTTCTGTAAGCACTCAGCTCTTTGGGAAAAATACACTGAATAAATGCATTATCAAAAATCGTATCCTGCTGATAAATGGGCAGATTTGCCTTTCCCGCAATCCTCAGATTTATTGTGTAAAGGGCCGTCATCATAATAATCCCGGATAACAGGTCTCTCACTTTCAGCTTCACATGAATAAGTCCTGTCAGCATTCCGGCAAAGGCTCCTGCCAGAAAGCAGATTGGAAGTGTCAGAAACGACGATATCCCCTTTGTAATCAGTATACAGGCGATAGCAGCTCCCATAGGGAAGCTGCCGTCTACCGTCATATCCGGAAAATCTAAAATTTTATAAGTGATATACATGCCAAGAGCCATGATTGCATAAATCAATCCCTGTTCTAAAACACTAAGCACCAATGCCATTGTCATTTTCTCCTCTACTCTACCGTAATTGTTTCAAATATTTCAGTTGCTTCCTCCTTCATTTCTGTCGGAATTTCCAAAGCAACCTTTTCTGCTGCCGCAGTATTAAGATAAAGGCTCGCCTGTGAAATCACCTCAAAAGGCAATTCTGAAGCTTTTGCTTCTCCCTTTAACACCTTTGCCGCCATAGCACCGGTCTGTTTTCCAAGTTCAATATAATCAAGCCCCATTGATGCCACACAACCGCATTTTACCTGTTCTACCTCAGAGCCAAATACCGGAATTCCTGCTTTATCAGCCGCATCCAACACGGTCTGCAATGCAGAAACCACCGTATTATCAGTCAGGTTTGTAATGCAATCCACCTTTGCCGCCATATCTGCCGCTGCCATCGGAACCTCTGCAACGGTGTTGATACCGGTCTCTATGATTTCAAAGCCGTATTCTCCCGCACATTCTTTATATTTTTGAATTGCACTGACAGAATTTGTTTCACTTGTAGTATAAATAATCCCGATTGTCTTTGCCTGCGGAAGCATTTTTCGTATCATGGAAAGCTGCTCCTTTATCGGGTGCACATCGCTGGTACCCGTAACGTTTCCTATCCCCTTTCCCTGCTCATCTGCCAGCCCTGCTCCCACCGGATCGGATACTGCAGTATAAATCACCGGAATCTCTGTATTCCTACAGGAATTATATGCACTCATGGCACTCGGTGTTGCAATAGCACAAATCATATCTACCTTCTGGGATACAAAAGAATCCGAGATTGTACTTGCCGTTCCCATATCAGCCTGTGCATTGTCAAAAATAATCTTGAGATTTTTTCCTTCTTCAATTCCGGCTTCTTCTAATCCTGCCAGAAATCCCTTTCTGCAATTGTCCAAAGAAGCATGCTCAGCAAATTGGGAAATGCCGATGGTATACTGCACCGCTGCTTCTTCCTTCCCACAGCCTGTAAGCAGCATTATCCCAAGCAAAAGTGCTACCATCTTTCCTGCTACCGTTCTTGTTGTGTTTTTGTTTCTTTTCATAATATTCTCTCCTTTTCTACCTGCCAAAGCCGACTGCATGAACACAGATGAAATTGCAAGAGCGAGATGAGCGAGGTACGCAAAAAAGAGTCCGCTTGCGGACTCTCGCGCCGAGCGCGGTCGCGACAGCGACATCTTCCTTATACGCGCGAGTGCGCATCCTTGCGG
>JAZNIP010000148.1:0-2947 GCA_045577575.1 Lachnospiraceae bacterium
TGGCGTTTCTTTGGATGCTCCTACTGAATGGACAAATCAGGATGTAAAAATTACTGCTGAAATAATCAGTGAGGGGGAAGGACTTCCAGAAAAATATCTTTCCTGGGAAACGGATGAGGAGGGAAATGATATATGGACGGATAGTACAGAATATACCGTGTCTCAAAATGGGACATATACCTGCAAAATAAGGGATACGGCGGGAAATATTGAGGAAACGACAATTGAGATTACTAATATTGACAGATTAGAGCCGGAGGGTGAAATTACAGCGGACATTACCGACTGGACAAGAGAGAACGTGCAGCTTACCGCAGCTGCGGATGATGCAGAGGAGACGACAGCCTATGGGAAATCGGGACTTATGGAGAAAGCGTATCTATGGGGAGAGAAAAGTGAAGCAGGAGAAAACGTGTATGAGCAGACAGAGACGGTCGATGCCGATACCGGAGAAACGAGGTCGGAAGATGCATGGACAGATGCCCCGGCATATACTGCGACCCAAAATGGGACATATTTGTGCAGGATAAGGGATAAAGCAGGAAATGAAACCGTATGTGAATACATAGTGACCAATATTGACCGGACAGCACCGGAAATCACCTGTGACCGTCCGGGGAAATGGTATGAGGGGGATACGACAGTTACCTGGCAGGGAAAGGATATACAGCCGGACGGAAGTATGGGCTGTGGTCTGCATGAGTTTGCATATTCCTATGATGGGATAAGGTTTGATAATCAAAATAGGCAATTGGTGAAAAAGGAGGGAACGTACTGTGTGTGGGTGCGGGATCAGCTTGGAAATATAGGAATGGCGGAGATGACATTTCATTATGATAAAAGGAAAGACACACAGAGGGATAATAGTGAGGAGACTGAGACGGAGCAGGGAACGGAAATTTTGACAGAGGAGATAAGTGCGGAGGAATTGACACTGCCGAAAATCGTGGAGCAGAATACGGGAGATGTCGGAGTGAGGATAGAGGAAAAGGAGATGCAGCAGCATGAACCGAAAAGGGCATGGCCTCAACCGGTGGCTGTGTCAGAATCACTGGTTTATCAGGAGAGAGAAGAACAAAAGGAAGTGAGAGAGGTAGGAAAGGAGAAAGAACAACTGATTGAAAAGACAATATGGAAGAATGATAAAGTGAGTGTGGAGGTAGAGCAAAAGAGATGGAATATGAAAAGAGTTATTTTGTATTCTGTATGGATGGTTGTGATTTTTTGCGGATTGCTTTGGCTGTTATTTTGCCTATTATTTGAGCATGCTATCGTATATCGAAGAGAAAAGGGCGGAAGCTACTACAAAATAGGAAGATGTGCAATCTTGCGGAAAAAAGAATACTTACAAATTAATTTAATTCGCTTTATGAAAAAGAAAGAAAATCGGGACTATATGCTACGTTTTTCGGGAGTATTTGTATGGCTGCATAAAAAAAGAAAGGTGCTTGTGAGAACAGGAGTAGGTGTTGAATTAAGAAATATGACAGAAAAAATTGAAATATTGTCTATCGATTAAAGACTGCGGAGTGAATAACGGATAGATTTTCATTGAATCATTTTGGGATTTGTACTATTATATATAGAAGAAACAAGCTAAAAATGAGGTGAGAAAACATGGAGCAGAGCTATGTAGAGGTATTGGTAGAAAGAGGCCAGAATACGGTAGCAGGGTTGTGTAAGATATTATGTGGTATATTGGCAGTGCTTTGTATCGGTGCGATGGTCATTTCACCTTTTGCACTGTTGCTGGCGGCGGCTTTTGTCGGAGGTTCTTATTATTGCTATTTGCAGGAATGGATAGAGTATGAATATACCTATATCAGCAGAGAACTGACGATTGATAAAATCATGATGCGAAGTAAACGAAAACAGGTAGCGGTTTATCTGCTTGATAAAATGGAAATCGGTGCCCCTGAAAAGTCATATCATTTGGACAGCTATCGCAATAGAAAATGCGATACTAAGGACTATAGCAGCAAGTCTGAAAAACCGACATTTGTATTTTATTATGAAGGAAATAAAAAAATTATATTGGAGGCGGATGAAAAGCTTATGAAGCTGCTTCGGAGTGCAGCACCTTCCAAAATGTTTCAGGATTAGTGCGGTAAGATTTTGTTGACTGACAATGAGGATTTTACATTGACAAAGTAAGAGAAGTCTGATAAACTTCTCAAAATATAACTAAACATAATCATACATACAGGAGGATGAAAGATGGGTCAGATAATTGGCGAAGGCATTACATTTGATGATGTCTTACTGGTTCCGGGTTATTCACAGGTCATTCCTAATCAGGTGGATTTATCTACATGGTTGACGAAGAAAATTAAGCTGAATATTCCTATGATGAGTGCAGGTATGGACACTGTTACCGAGCATCGTATGGCAATTGCAATGGCAAGACAGGGTGGTATTGGTATTATCCATAAAAATATGTCCATTGAAGCACAGGCAGAAGAGGTAGATAAGGTAAAACGTTCTGAGAACGGTGTTATCACAGACCCATTTTCATTATCACCGGAGCACACATTGGCAGATGCTGATTCATTGATGGGAAAGTTTCGCATTTCCGGTGTTCCAATTACAGAAGGTAAAAAATTGGTAGGTATTATTACCAATCGTGATTTAAAATTTGAAAAGGATTATAGCCGTAAAATCAAAGAGTGCATGACTTCCGAAGGTCTGATTACCGCAAAGGAGGGCATTACCTTAGAGGAAGCGAAGCAGATTCTTGGCAGAGCCAGAAAGGAAAAACTGCCGATAGTAGACGACGACTTTAACTTAAAAGGTCTGATTACAATTAAGGATATTGAAAAAACAATCAAATATCCATTGGCTGCAAAGGATGCGCAGGGCAGACTTCTCTGCGGAGCTGCAGTAGGAATTACAGCCAATGTGCTTGACCGTGTAGCAGCATTGGTAGCAGCAAAGGTGGATGTTATCG
>JAZNIP010000149.1:0-5548 GCA_045577575.1 Lachnospiraceae bacterium
CCCTATCTTATAAAATATAACATATTTCTTTTTCTTTGTACGTCTTTGCGCATAAATCGTACTTTTTTGCGCATAAAACGACCTCCCTTTCGACAGAAGGTTATTGTCCGGTGTCCTCCCCCAAAAACCGCTTGACGTTGGTCTTTTTTTATTTTACACTTTTTTTAATCAAGGCAAAAAGAAAGGTGATTTCCATGAAAAAAAACGATTTTTCTGACAAATTATCCCCATTAGAGCTTTTACTGCTCTTATTGTTATTTGTATGCTATATGGGTTCTCTCTATTTTTTAATAACGGACAATCGTTCTTTTCTTATCTTATTTTTTGTTCTGCACAGCTGTCTCTCCATCATTTTTGTCCTGATTGTTCACGACAGGATGGCACGGCTTGTTCTTGAGCAGACAGAAAATACATCGCAGCAGCTTGAAGAAGAGCTACAGATGATTTCCAAATACAAAAAGGACATCACCGCATTAAAAGAAGAACGGGATGTACTTCTCGTAGATAAAGAGCAGCTTTCCACAAAATGCAGTGCTGCCGAAAAACAGGCATCTGATTTGGCGGATGCTCTGAAAAAAGAGCAGGAAATGCACAAACAGATTCATGCAGAGGCAAGTTTAAACCATTTGTTACCGCAAAATGAAGCCCCTGTTAACCTCAATATCATTGCCTGCGCAAAAGATATCATCGAAGAAATGCTTCCTTATTGCCGCCGTTCAGGGATACAGCTTCTTCTTTCCAGTGCAAGTGATACGTTAATGGTAAAAGCAGACGCTAATTTTATCCGTATACTGTTCCGCAACATCATCGATAATTCCATCAAATACATGAATCGTAATGGCAGTCTCGTTATTACGATTTCCAATATTGCCGATGATTTGTTTATTGTACTGAAGGATAACGGAGAGGGATTGTCTCCAAACGAGACACCGCACATTTTTGAATTGAACTATCAGGGTTCTAACCGTGTCAGCGGCAACGGACTCGGTCTGACACAGGCAAAAGCAATTGTAGAATATTATGGCGGCACCATCTATGCCAAGAGTGAATCGGGCAGCGGAATGGGCATCTACATCCAATTGCCTGCAAATAGTTATTAAAAGGAGTCATTCTATGAATAGAAAAAGTGCTTTTATAACAATGCTGCTCATCTTTCTGACTGCAGGTATCAGTGCATGTATTTTCTATTACTTACCTGCTATGCAGCCTGCAGTTCCGACAGCATCTGTTTTGCCTCAGCAGGCGTCACTTGCCCCTCCCGAAGGAGGACTCACGGATGAAACAGCGAAAAAAAAAGAAGCAGTGCTTCCTACACTGCCTGAATTTCCCGGTTTATCCGATTCCGATAACTCGTCCGGAGCATCCGACGATTCTCCGGAACCACGGTATCGTTATACTGCCTCGCACTCTTCCCAGAGACTCTTTATCCGCGACGGCGGTTCCATGCGAGCCAACATTATCGGCTCACTACAGCCCGGAGAATCCGGCGAGGTTATCAGTCTCGGCGAAACATGGGTTTTATTAAGATATAAAGATATTGAAGGATATGTGTTTAGAGAATATCTGGAGCTAACAGAGATTCCGCAATCCGAAGATCTTCCGGAGTCGTAATTTTGATGTTTTCGTAGGAGCCTTCCACAAACCGGATTTTTGTATCCGTAAAGGTTTCTACCACCATTGCATCGTCTGTGATTTTGATGCCCTGCGCAAGCAAAGCCTGTTCCTTTTCAAGAAACATGGCATAGGCATCCTTTACCAGACAGAAATCAAACACCTGTGGCGTCTGTACCGTCCAGACCAAATCGCGTCTCGGTGTCGTAGCCGCATAACCGTTTTCATCGGCTAATTTAATCGTATCCTTTACGGGCATGCCTACTACGCAGGCATGCTCTTTTTGTACACTTTCGTAAGCCCTCTCCAGAATTGATTCCGTAATAAAGGGTCTGGCACCATCGTGAATAAATACATAATCGCATTCATCGATTACCTGAAGTCCGCAAAAAACCGAATGATACCTTTCTTTGCCACCTGCCACAATTGCTTTCACTTTCGAAAAGCCATACTTTTCTACAATTTCAGTTCGGCAATATTCCATTTCCTTTTCACCGGTCACAAGAATTATCTCATCGACAAAGCTGTCTTCAAATGCTTTTAAGGAATAATACAGCACCGGTTTTTCTTTTAATAAAAGGTATTGCTTCTGTACATCGCTTTTCATGCGACTGCCTCTGCCTGCCGCCAGTACCACTGCTGCCGTTTTTGTTTTCATTACCGTTCTCCGAGTTTTAAATTTGGAACTGCATTCAAATCCAGCCCACTTCGTGTTCCCTTTAAATATTCGTAGTAGCCTGCCACACCTATCATTGCTGCATTGTCCGTGCAGAAAATCGGTGACGGATGATAAAATGCAAGCCCACGTTTTTCACATTCTGTTTCAAATGCACTGCGCAGAGAAGAATTAGACGCAACCCCTCCGGCAATGGCAAATTTGTCAAAGCCATATTGCTCCACTGCATCCAACGCATGCTCTACCAGCACATCGATGACTGCCTTTTGGAAAGAAGCCGCCACATCCGCCCGGTTCACCTCTTCTCCCTTCATTTCACAGGAATTCAGGTAATTCAGCACCGCTGATTTCAAACCGCTAAAGCTGAAATCATAAATCGATTCCTCCACCTTTGCACGGGGAAAGCGAATCGCCTCCGGATTCCCTTCTTTAGACAGCTTATCAATCTTGGGTCCTCCCGGATAACCAAGTCCGATGGCACGAGCCACCTTATCAAAGGCCTCTCCTGCCGCATCATCTCTGGTACGCCCTATAATTTCGTATTCTCCGTAATCCTTTACGACAACCAGATGAGTATGTCCACCGGAAACCACCAGACAGATAAATGGAGGCTCCAGCTCTTTATTTTCTATAAAATTGGCACTGATATGTCCCTCGATATGATGCACACCAATAAGCGGAATACCACTGGCAAAGCTAATTGCCTTTGCCGCCGAAACTCCCACAAGCAATGCTCCTACCAATCCGGGACCGTAGGTTACTGCGATGGCCGTCATATCCGAAAGCTCCATTCCTGCCTCCGCCAAGGCCTCTTCGATTACCTGATTTATTTTTTCGATATGCTTTCTGGAAGCAATCTCCGGCACAACACCGCCATAAAGCTTGTGCAATTCAATTTGCGATGAAATCACATTGGACAGCACCTCTCTTCCGTTTTTCACAACCGAAGCCGCCGTCTCGTCACAGGAGCTTTCTATCGCAAGAATATAAACATCTTCTTTCATGTTGGTTCTTCTTTCTCTATCACTCATTAATTAGCGAGCTTTGTTTCCTTCCAACCGAGAATTTTCCAATGACCATCCTCGTCCTTTCGCAAAACAAACTGTTCCTCCACACCCAGCAAATCCGTGCCCTTTCTCAATGTGTAGGTACAGTACAGACTGGCACATTCCCTGTCGCCCGAGTAAAAATATTCCACATCCGTGCTACTGGATACCCGATAACTGGAAACCTGAATTCCGCTCTGTTTGAATGCAATAATGTCTTCCTTCAGATTGTTTTCATATTCTCCCGTCTGATTGGCTGCCAAGTCCGCATCATACATCTCCATCGCACGGTCTGACAGCTTTTTCAGCTCTTCCTCGGTATGCTCTTCATTATAAAAGCATTTCGTAAGCTCACTGTAGTATTTGATTACTTCCTTTGGCGTTGCCGGATAATTTTTACTCAAATCCCGAAGCAATACCTCCTGCACTGCTGTAGTTTCCACTACCTCCTCATCTGTCTTGTCCTTACGATTAGACAAATAGAAATAATAGCAGAGAAGCATACAGATTAAAATCAGTAACACGATAATTCCTTTTGTACCCCTAAATTGTTTCATACGTTATTCCCCCTCAAATACTAATTCTACTGTTTTCCCATCCTTTCCGGCATATGCAGCCGAAAAAATCTTTCTCACAGCCGGCATAAATTCCTCCGCCCGAATAAGCGATGGGCTGAAATGCGTCAGCCAAAGCTCCTTGACCTCTGCCTTTCTGGCAAGCTCTGCAGCCTCATAAAAGGTCATATGCTTATACTCCCTTGCTTTTGCCTTTTTCTCCGGCTCTCCATACATCCCTTCGCAAATAAACAAGTCCGAACCTGACGCATGTGTCACAATACTGTCCGTTGGTCTTGTATCCGTTGTATAGGTGACCTTCAATCCTTTCCGGGCAGCTCCCAGAACCATATCCGGCGTATACACTCCCGTTTCCGTTTCTATTGTTTCACCCTTTTGCAGCCTGCTCCAATATCGCTTTTCAATTCCCAGCGCCTCTGCCTTTTCCAACTGGAACTTCCCTGTTCGCTCTATGCTTGCGCTATAGCCATAGCAAAGTACGTTGTGATTGACCTTGAAGGCATCAATCTTTAAGCCGTTAAACGTAAAGCTCTCTTCTGTCCCGTTAATTTCCCTGCATATGATTTCAAACGGAAGCTCCGGCGCAATCACACGCAGCGCACTTACTACACGGGTCAGCCCTTTCGGACCGATAAGCGTCAACGGCTCTGTCCTCTCAGCATTTCCCATTGTGAGAAGCATCCCCGGCAGCCCGCTGATGTGGTCTGCATGATAATGAGTAAAGCAGATAACATCTATCGGCTTAGGACTCCACCCCTTTTCCTTTAGTGCAATCTGCGTACCCTCTCCACAATCAATGAGTATGCTCATTCCGTTATAACGTATCATCAGAGAGGTCAGCCATCTGTAAGGCAGTGGCATCATGCCTCCCGTTCCAAGCAAACATATATCCAGCATAAATTTCCTCTTATCATTTCTGCGGAACTATAATAATTCCGTCTTCTCTTTTATTTCCACCGGAATCTGAAATCCGGCAATCATTTTATCATAACAGCTCTCGCACAAATCAAAGCAGTGTATCTGTCCGTCCTTTTCCGAAAAAAAACCAAAAGGGACTTGAAATTCCGCACAGCCTTCTTTCACAATCCCATTTTCTACCACCATTTTTCGTCCGCAGCAGTTGCAACTCATTTCACGCAGCTCCCGGCTTTCCTGTTCTGAAAATCTCTGCATATTTTTTTCCTCCTTTTCCCTCGGAATAAATTATACCATTTCAGACTTCTGAAAAGAGTGGTAAATGTTCCTTATCCTGCCTGTCTTTTCCACATAATCAGTGCGTCCTCCCGTGGATTGTCATAAAAGCCCGGCCGGACACCCTCTGACAAAAAACCCAGCGATTCATACAAATGTATTGCAGCGGCATTTCCTGCCCGCACCTCTAATGTAAAGTCCGTAATTCCGGCGACTTCTCCTTCTGCTAAAAGTCTGCTCAGCATTTCCCTGGCAAGTCCCCTGCCGCGATACTCTGCTAAAACGGCTACATTGGTAATCTCGCCCTCACCTATAATATTGGTCACACCACAGTGCCCCACTACTTTTCCGTCCACCTCTGCCACAAGGTAAATCGCTTCTTTCCTTGTCAATACATCGTAAAATGCATTTTTTGACCACGGCATGGAAAAACATGCTGCCTCGTTGTC
>JAZNIP010000150.1:0-6488 GCA_045577575.1 Lachnospiraceae bacterium
CTGAAAGATATCGCATCTGCTCTCCTCCACTATAAATCAAATTTTATACCCCATCTAGTATACAGTATACCACATTATCGGCAATATCCATAATCTTTTTATAACCAAATCATACTTTTTTGCCGTTTTCAGCACTCTTCACATTTTTCAAAAAATCGACTAACCTACATTTTCAATGTAAATTAGCCGATTCTCCATCTGAATCCGTTTTTTTAATTATTTTATATCAGCTTTAGGAATTCCGCTTCCGGTACCGCCTTCGAATAATACCATCCCTGCAAATAATGGCATCCGATTTTAATCAGCTCGTCCTTCATTACCTCTGTTTCAACTCCTTCTGCTACAATCGATAAATTCAGAGCATTCAGCATTCCGATCGTATATTCCAAAGTAATGCTGGCTTTTCCCTCTTTAAAAGAGGCTTGTATAATATCTTTATCAATTTTAATAAATCGAAATGGCATTTGATTAATATAATTGATATTGGCATATCCCGTACCATAATCATCTAACGATATGGCGATGTGATTACTGATCAGCTTTGACAAATTCTCATTCACAACAGAAAAGGAAGTCATCATTGCTGTTTCCGTAATTTCCACATTAATCTGACTTGTTGACACATCATACTGCTTTATTACATCCAGCATCTTATCTGCAAACCCTTTTTGCATAAGCTGAAGCGGACTTACATTAATATCAATATACTCTATGGTAGTTTCCGACAATTTACTTTGTTCAATAAATCTGCAGACTTTATGTAAAATCAACTCGCCCAGTTCAATGATAAATCCACTTTTTTCAGCAATCGGTACGAATATATCCGGTGGAATCCAGCCCAGCTTTTCGTCATGCAGTCTTACAAGTGCCTCTGCGGAGCTATAGCACTGTTTTTCAGCAGAAAAAATCGGCTGATAATAAATCAGTATCGTTCCTTTATTCAAGGCATCCTTTACTGCCTTTTCAACATTCTTGGACATTTGAATCTTGGCAAGATCCATTTCCGAAGCACGGACAATACTTCCTTTATTGAGGCTTTTGGCAATTTCCATAGCATAATCGATTACTTCAATCAGACTTTCAACACCACCGGCCTCTTCCGGACAATCGATAATGCATGCTGTTACAGACATCATAATCTCCAGATTGTTTTGATCCCAGGGATATGTGAATCTCGCCCTGATCCCATTCGCCACATCATCAGGAGATATTTTGTTTCTGTCAACTACAACACAAAATCTGTCCGCATCAAAGTGAAATACCACATTGGAAATTTCTATATCTTCAAGGTATTTTCCCACCTGACGTAAAAGCGCATCGCCTATCCCAACACCGTAATTCTGGTTAATAAATTTGAAATCGTCCATGTCGACTACAATTACGGAAAAAGGCCTGTCCTCTATAAACTTATCCTTTAAATACTCTCCGAAAAAGCGTCGACTAAACTGCTCTGTGACCTCATCCGTAACTGCATCCGGACTTTGTTGGAACAGATACATTACCAGGCAGAAAACAGTGATTGCAAGATTTAACATAGGAGCAAAGTTCAGTATCTGGACAACACCTGCAATAACACCGCACACAAAAAGAAATATGACCAAAGACTTTTTCAAAAACTTAAACTCAAATCTTTTTTGAATCAGTATCCCTGCCATCAAAAAAGCCATAACCGCATCAATGACATACAAAATATATCCCACTCCAACTGCACTGTAAACTCCGTTTTTTAGCACAGCCGCCCAATGCAAAATGGGATTGAGCAGACATATTACTGCATCTAATGTCCATGCGATAAGAAAAAGCCACTTAAGCTTTGCATTTTTCTTCACTTGGATGTGTGCCATACTAAGTAAGCAGAACGCTAAGCACGTAATAAAAGAATGAATACACAGCATCTGCAATGACATAATCAAATAAATTTGCTCATATGGTATAATATCCGTATGACGAACCATTAAAAAAGTTATGATTTCAAGTATTGTTGCTAAAAAAGCATTCACCAGAACACAAGCAAAATACCGATAGCTTTTCAATGGTACTTTCTTCTCTGTAATATACCAGATTAACAGCATCAGCAAAAAGAATGCCGCCGCATAATCATAAGATAGATTTAAATACTTCATACCTTCACCCCTTATGACTCCCTGTTTATATTCAATATCATACCATTTTTCATTGCATTTGTAATCAAAATATTCTGATTATTGCACTTTTTTTCTTTATTTTTTTGTCATTTTCTCCTCTCACCCTGATATGCCACCCGGATAATATCGTCAATTCCTGCCTCCTCTATTGATACGTCCTTGATGGGCTGCTTCGTCGCTATTTCCTCAATCAGCTGTGCCGCCGTAATGGACTCTTTCATAAAACGGTATTTCGCTATGTTACCTTCATGAAAATAAAGCTCTGCACTTTCATGCTCCGGTGCCTTATCATCATAAAATTCTACTGCCAAAGTTTTAAACGGAGCAATTCTGTCTACCAGCTCATCCAACGGTCCGTCTTCAATCAATTCACCGTGATTAATAATAATCAAACGATTGCACAATTCCTGAATATCTCCCAAATCATGCGTGGTCAAAATAACGGTAGTTTCCTTCGCCTGATTGATTTCTCTGATAAATTTCCGTATTGCATATTTTCCGTCCACGTCCAGTCCAATCGTAGGCTCATCCAAAAACAATACCGATGGTGAATGCAGCATGGCCGCCACCAAATCCCCTCTCATTCGCTGTCCTAATGACAACTGCCGAACAGGAATGTCTATTATTTTATTAATATCCAGGATTCCATCCATAATTTTCAAATTTTCTTCATAGACCGCTTTATCAATCCGGTATATATGGCGTAACAGCTCAAAGCTTTCTCCCAGACGCAAATCCCAATTAAGCTGTGACCTCTGTCCGAATACCACTCCCAAATCCTGCACCACTGCTTTCCGATGAAGCTGTGCGTTTTTTCCATTAATCATCACTTCTCCGCTTGTCGGATACAGTATGCCCGACATCATCTTTACCGTTGTACTTTTTCCGGCACCGTTCGGTCCGATAAATGCCACTATCTCGCCCTTTTCAATGGAAAAATTCAAATTATTTACCGCATGTACCACCTGCTTTTCCTGAGATATCAGATTTTTAAATGCACCTCTCAGTCCTTTTCCCTTTTTTGCAATATGATAATCCTTTGTAAGATTTTTTACTTCTATTACTGCCATTATATTTCTCCGTTTCTTTCGTATTAATTTCCCGCACTTTCATACTTCCGCATTCCAAATATAAATACGATTACTGCTACTAAAAAAACCTTCACTCCCACAAGCAATGTTATCTGTGCTACACCGCTACAACCGGAAAACATATTCTCAATTTCCAAAAGTCCCGCCGCCGGATAAAAGCTGACCCAGCCGATTGGAATCAGATAGGTTAAAATAAATTGTAAGCTCTCCGGATACATCGATATCGGATACATTGTAGTCTTATCAAAAAGCTCCTGCATATATCCGCCAAAATCCACCACACTTTTTGTCCACAGCGATGTACTGCCGATCATCAGGTATACCCCGCCACGAATCAATGTTGCACCAATCAGAATCATTATGATCGAAACAGCTCTTCCTATTGTCCATTCAAATTCCAGCTGTATGCATCCATACACAAACACACAAATCCCCGGAATCAAATCCGTAATTCCGATTAAATTAAAATTGGTAAAGAAAAACTGATACAACACGCTCATGGGGCGAAGCAGATACCGGTCAAATTCCCCTTCAATCACAAAATATCCCATGAACCAGCCCTGCACAAAAAATATCATGGAAAGCGCGTGGGACATCACCGACAGCCCATATAAAAATGCCAGTTCCCCATATCCCCATCCTGCAATCGTTCCAAATTCCTTTACCACAAACTGAATGGTAGCAAAGCCTACAATAAATTGTATCGGATTAGATAAAAGCCAGCCTATCATGTTGGCCGGATATTCCATTACCATAAGAACGCTTAATTTTAAATGCTCTAATGTCACTCTGCCATAGTACTTTACTTCCGCAAGCATAACTTCCTCCTAATAAAAAATCATCTTTTCATCTGTTTTCAGCCACCCTGAACCATAACTTTTTTCAATACTCTTTTCTGCAATAAGACAAACAGCACAAACAAAACAACTACCCATATTGCCTGTATTCCAAGTCGCTGAAGTATTGTCTCTTTTGTGCATTTCCCCACATAAATATCAAGTGGCAACTGATATATGTACACAAAAGGAAGCAGATTTAAAATTCCCGACAGCCACTTTGGAAAAAACCACATAGGAATGATGCTTCCCGATAAAAGACGAAGCAGATGCTTTTTCACCTGTATCATCGGATCCATATTGATTGCCGTAAATGCCCACATGGAAAAGCATGCCGCCAAAAACCAATTAATAAAAAATGCCATCAACACACTAAGCAAAAAAAGCAAAAATCCTCCTACGCCAGCCGGTCTCGGCAAAGCAATGCATATACTTCCGATTGCAAAAATCGGTATCATATTCTGAAAAATCAACGCTGTCACAGCTCCCAAATCCTCAAAAAAATAAAGCCCGAAAAGGCTGATGGGCTTTAGCATGTCGGTTGCTACCGTTCCTTTTTGTACGCTATGAATTACCCTCTGCTCCACACCTGTTATAAACAGCACGGACATCATCGATGAGATTACCGTGTACGCAAGCATCGTATTTACAGTAACCCCAAAAACCGTGCCACTCTTTCCGTATAACGCCTTCCAAAAAAATGCCGCTGCAAACATAATAATGCACTGCATCACAATATTCCCGTATACATCAAACCGGTATGCCAGACTTTTTTGTATACGAGTCTGATATACATATTGATACGCTTTCCATCGCAATTCCTTTTTCTTCATCCTTAAGCCCCTCCTGCCGATTATGATTTCCGGTTCCCTCTCTGTCTTATCTGTCGTGCTGATAAGCCCATATGCTTTCTCAAATTTTCAGTAAAATAGCTTGCTCCCGAAAAACCGGTTTCAAAAGCGATTTCCGTTATACTCATCTCGGTATTTTTCAGCAGCTCAATCCCCTTTTCCATCCGATAGTTGCACAAATACTGCATAGGAGAAAGATTGGTAAATTTCCGAAAAAGCATGGTACATTTGTTCTTTCCTATGCCCGCATGCAGACACAGGTCATTTAACGATATCTTTTTCTGATAATTGTCCTGTATATACTCAATCATCTTCTTAATATCCGACAAGCTATCGCCGGAATGCTTAACGGATGCCTCCGGTACAGTTACATTGGTAAACATCTCATTCCAAAGCCGATATGCAGAAACCAAAATTTCCATTTCTCCGCCAAGCTTCAAAGAATGTTCATATATATCATTCAAATGACAAAGCACTCTTTTTTGCCAGTCAATTTTGCTGTCCAAAAGAACATACGGCAAATCATTTCTGGAAATAATCGGTTCTACCATTTTTCCGGAAACATACTTTGTCGTACAAAGAACCGTAGGCGGAAAAATAATACACAGCAGAACGCAATCCCTCTTTCCGTTCATAATCAGATGAAGATGTCTGGAATTCACAAAAATTCCTTCTCCTGCATTCATGGTTACCGTCCTTCCATCTACCAGATATCGGATGTCACCTGCCAAAACATAGATAAATTCCAATTCATCATGCCAGTGAATTGACATATCGGAAAATTCCTCATGAAAGGATATATAATTTTTTCGGATAAGTACCGGAAAATCCGGATTATCATAATGAAGTATTTCTGATTTATCGCTTTTTATATCTGCCATTTTTCCTTTGTTCCTCACACTTTTTCATAAAAACAGTATGTCTTTGCTCTTTCCTTTACCTGCATAAAGCATACTACAAAACAAACATAAAAAATATAATGATTGTCATAAAAAGTATAACAATCGATTAATCTTTGCTCCCACAAGAAGCAAATACATGCAGAAATACAGCCACAGCATAATAATAATTACCGTTGTCAGCTTTCCATACATATTAAATCCGTTAAACAAACTGATATATACGGAAAATCCCCACGAAAAACAGCTCCATGCAACCGCAGCAAACAATGCTCCCGGCAGCTGTTCACGAAATCTCAGACGGGTTGTGGGCAGATAAGCATAAATCATGGCAAAAACAAAGGTAAGAATCACCCACACAAACAAAAAGCGAAACAGCATAAACAGCTTTATCGCTATTTTTAGTTCAGGTATCTCCCGCAAAATCACTCTTGCAAATGCATTTCCGAACACAAGAATTACCAGTGTTCCGATTAACAAAACCAAAAAGAAAATGGTATACAGACTCGCTTCAAAACGAAGCAGAAAATAATTTCGCTCTTCACGTCTTTCATTTACTGCGTTCAACCCCCGCATCAACGCCAGCATTCCCTTTGCCGCAATCCAAATGGTAACAACCGCTGTTGCCGAAAGAATTCCTCCGGATTTATCATATACCTCACCGACT
>JAZNIP010000151.1:0-6647 GCA_045577575.1 Lachnospiraceae bacterium
GGATGTAGAATTTATAGAAGGAGAAGTGACCGGGCTCAAAAACTATGATGACAGGAAAGAGGTAGTAACGGAGGATGCGGTACACTTAGCCAGAACAGTTATCATTGCGGCAGGTGCCAGGCATGCCAGACTTGGTGTCGAGGGAGAAGCAGATTTTGTAGGAAAAGGGGTATCGTACTGTGCGGTATGCGATGGAGCTTTTTATCGTAATAAAGTGACGGCAGTAGCAGGAGGCGGTGATGCCGCATTGGAAGATGCTTTGTTTCTGGCAAAAATCTGCAAAAAGGTTTATTTGATTCATCGGAGGGACAAGCTGCGGGGAGCGGAAGTGCTTCAGAAAAAAATTTTTTCCATGCCGAATATTGAAATTTTATGGGATACTCAGATAGAAGAAATTAAGGGCTTCGAGCAGGTGGAGGAAATTTTAACAGTTAACAAATTGACAGGTTTAAAAAAGAGGATGTGTGTGGACGGCGTGTTTGTGGCAATCGGAATGCTTCCGACATCTGAAAAATTCATTCCGCTTGTGCAGGCAGATGAAAACGGATATTTAGTGGCAGATGAAAATTGTTGCACCAATATAAAGGGGATATTTGTGGCAGGGGACATTCGTACGAAAAAACTGCGTCAGGTGGTGACGGCTGTGGCAGACGGAGCAAATGCAGTTGCCGGAGTTAGGGAATACCTTTATGGGAGTACAAATTCACATAAAAATTAATAATTTGTAATAATTGTAAAAAAGGGGGTAACAATTGGTGTTATCCCCTTTTTTGCAGTAAAATCAAGGGTTTTCCAAATGATGTCAATGTATGAGAGGTGTTGACAAACGGAAAATAGAATGTTATATTTAGAAAAGAATTTAACAATTTTGTAACAAATTTAACAACAAATGAAACAACTGAGAGTCAGCAAACAGACTGCAAAACAGTTCGTGTTTGGAGGGAATATGACATATAAAAATGCAAAATTAGCTGCATATGCGTTAGCCGGAGTAATCGCTTTGAGCGGCAATACTTTAAGGGCAGAGGCGACAAATGTTTCTTCGCTTCTTCCGGCAGCAGGTCTTGCACTTACATTAGAAGAAGGAAGTGCTCAGGAAGAGGTAAGAGCTTCTACTAAGAGCTCGGCGGAAGAAAAGGAAAAAGAGAAAAAAGAGGAAATCGTAACTTCCGTAAAAGAAGCAACCGAAGCAAATGCGAAGGAATCTGCAAAGGATAAAGAAAGTGCGGATGAAAAAGAAGGTACGCAGGAAAAAGATAGTGCCAAAAGCAAAGAAAGCACTAAGAGTTCCGAGAATGTGAAAGATTCGGATAAGTCTGCTTCAAAGGAAACAAAAAAAGAGTCTGAGGTAGAAATTAAAACAAGTCCTGAGACAAAAGCAGATAAGGAAAAGACAGAAGAGAAAAAGTTTTCAATTGTAGAAAGTATTAAAAATGAGAATGCTGAGAAATCAGCGGATACAAAGACCTCTGCAAAGGAAACAGAGACTGCCGATGAAGTAAAAGAGTCAGAAGAAGCAGTAGCCGAAGAGACTGAGACAGAGGCAGAAAAAGAAGAGAAAGAGTTTTCCAAGCTCGTTATTGCAAAGGTAAATGACTATGTCAATATCCGCAAAGCACCGAGTGAGGATAGTGAAATCGTAGGAAAACTGTATGATAAGTCAGTAGGCGATTTCATACAGGAGAGAAACGGTTGGTATCGTATTACATCAGGTAATGTTACGGGCTTTGTAAAGGCTGAATATTGTGTAACCGGTGAGGAAGCCGTAAAGCTGGCAAAAGAGATTGGTACGAGAGTTGCAACTGTTACGACGACAACATTAAAGGTAAGAGAATCTGCCGGAACAGATGCAACAGTATTAGGACTTGTTCCGATTGAAGAAGAACTGACCGTTATTGAAGAGCTGGACGGATGGGTAAAGGTAGATATTGAAGAAGGCTACGGCTATGTATCTGCTGATTATGTATCTCTTCGTACTGATTTTGTAAAGGCAGAATCCAGAGAAGAAGAAAAGGCAAGATTGAAAAAAGAAGAGGATGCAAAGAAGGCAGCAAGGGAAGCAGCCAGAAAAGCAGAAGAAAAGCTTGCAAAACAGCGTGCAGAGCAACAGGCACAGGCGACATCGGAAGATACTAATGAGGAAGCTCCGGCACCGGTAATTTCCGGCGACAGCAGCCTTGGTCAGGCAGTTGTAGATTATGCAATGCAGTTTGTAGGAAATCCTTATGTATATGGTGGCACAAGCCTTACAAACGGTGCGGACTGCTCCGGATTTGTTATGAGCGTATACAAAAACTTTGGTGTATCTCTTCCGCATTCATCCTCTGCCGACAGAAAACAGGGATATGATGTAGGCGGACTTGAGAATGCACAGCCGGGTGACTTAGTATGTTATTCCGGACATGTAGGAATTTATGCAGGTGGCGGTAAGCTGGTTCATGCAAGTACAAGTAAAACCGGTATTATCGTTTCCAACGCAAACTACCGTACACCGTTGGCGGTAAGAAGAATTTTTTAAAATAATAATTTGGTTTGTAATCTAATAAGGGCAGAAACATCACAATTTTCTTCCAGACACGTTTGCACTCGGACGAAACGCAGCGGTACATAAGGCTGTAAAACACACAGCCTAAGTACCGGCGTTTCTTTACGGTCTGGCAGAAAATGTGATTGTTTCTGCCCACTTACGTTACAAACAAAAACTCCCCTAGCTTCGCCGGAGTGTTTTCATACCTTTGGCGAAGCTAGGGGGATTTTTTCGTAATCTTTGGCAGACGAAAAGAGCTGTCTTTATTTTTTTGATGCCTCGGAGGATATTTAGAATTTCTTACCGTTCTGTTTACAGCCAGCAACATTCGAACAAGGAGGTTCGAATGAACTGCGAAGCGACCGGATGGAGCATTCGCAGTGATTGCGTCCGGTGATTTAACATATATCAGAACGGTTAGTAATTCTTTTATCCGGAGTCCGGCATCAAGAAAAATAAAAACAGCTCTTTCGGCTTCAAAGTTACTAATTTAAATTACAGTTTATTTGTTCTCGCAAGTCCGATGACTTCCGATGCAATTCTGCAAAACTCTGCTTTTTTACGATCCTCATTGTTGATTGCAGATGCTTTCAGCACTTGATAAGAATTCATAAAATAATGCTCCGCTTCTTCTAACATTCTGGCTGCATATTCCTTATCTTTTCCGCAGAACATGGTACCGGTCGATGCATCAAAACGTGGAGCAAATCTTTCCACATCCGGTAACTCCTCTGTCTTTTTAAACTCTGAACTAAGTGCATGAATCAATTCTTCTCTTGAGCTACGCATAATAACCTCCCATTCATTGATTCTCCCCTGCTGTCAACCCCTTTTGTCTGGTTCTATTATTATAACGTATTTTCCAAAATTTTGCATTATTTTCTGATTTTTTCTAAATATTTCTTTGTTTCTGCTACTACCACACCATTTAATGCAATAAGAGCAATCATATTTGGGAATGCCATCAGACCGTTAAAAATATCCGCAATGGTCCACACAGCCGCTACTGTCATATATGGTCCGATAAAAATTGCCAATATGTATAACCAGCGATAACCCTTTACCGCCTTCATATTACCGCCTGTAAGATATTCAAGGCATCTCTCACTGTAATAATCCCAACCGAGAATTGTAGTAAATGCAAAAAATACAAGACATACCATCAGAACAAAAGAGCCTACCTGCTCGGGGAACGGAAGTCCCATCTGGAATGCCTTTGTCGTAACTGCCACACCTTCCAAACCGATATTCCACGCACCTGTGATTACAATCGTCAGACCTGTCAGCGTACAAATTACCAGTGTATCAATAACAGTACCCATCATGGAAACAAGTCCCTGACTTGCCGGCTCATCTACCTGCGCTGCCGCTGCTGCAATCGGTGCACTTCCCAGACCTGCTTCATTGGAGAAAATACCTCTTGCAATTCCCTTCTGCATTGCTACAATAATCGCTCCCATAGCACCGCCTGCTGCTGCTCTGAGTCCGAATGCACTCTGTACGATTTCAACGATTGCTGCAGGCACCTTTGTAATATTAAATATAATAATCAGTACTGCGGAAATCACATAAAGTGCCGCCATAAACGGAACGACAATCTCTGCTACTTTTGAGATACGCCGCAAGCCACCGATAATAACAAGTCCTGCACAAACTGTAATCAATACACCCGCAATTACAACCGTCCATGAATATTCTCTGCCAAACAGCATAACCGTCCATGCATTGTTCGGGTCAAAGAAATTGTTGACTGCACTGGCAATACCGTTTACCTGTGTAAAGGTACCGATTCCGAAAAGCCCTACTCCCACTCCAAAGAATGCAAAAATCTTTGCAAGCCATTTCCAATTTTGTCCCATACCTTTTTCAATATAATAAAAAGGTCCGCCGATGATATGTCCATCCTCTGCTACCACGCGATATTTTACCGCCAGCAGACATTCTGCATATTTGGTTGCCGTACCTACCAGTGCGGCAAACCACATCCAAAACATGGCACCCGGTCCACCCGTTACAAGTGCTGTTGCCACTCCTACAATGTTTCCGGTTCCAATGGTTGCGGAAAGCGCGGTACACAGTGCTCCGAAGCTGCTGACCTCACCATCTTTTCCGCTTTTGTCGTTTGCAATAATATGCTTAATTGCCAATCCAAGCTTGCTGAACTGCAAGCCCTTTAATCGAATGGTTAAAAAGATTCCTACTGCAAGAATGAGTACGATAAGCGGTACTCCCCAGACAAGACTGTCTATCTTGTCCAAAACACTACTGATTGTTGCTAACATAATTTTGTTCCTTCCTCTCTTTTGCATTTTAGCTGTTTTTTTGCATAAAATAAGAGCTGATTGCCATCAGCCCTCCAGAGTAGAACATGCATATGGATATGCTCTGTCCTTTTGCCTGAGAGATTAACAGAATATATCTGCCGTACACCTTCGGCGCTTTCTCCATCACTGTCTGCAGACAAATGATACGGAAAGACTCTCCAGAGTGGTGACTATTTTAATTTATCACCAGATTTTAGAATAGCACAATACAGCCGCCAAAACAACCTCTTTTTCCCTTTTCCTTCGTTGACACGGTGATTTTTGCGTGCTAAAGTTGAAACAGAAGTTTATAGGAGTCGTATAAAATGAAAAAAATCGGTATTGTTACAGACAGTCACAGCAGTATTACACAAAAACAGGCAGGAGAACTCGGTATTACCGTTCTCCCGATGCCATTTTATATCAACGGAGCATGCTATTATGAGGATGTCAGCCTTACCAGAGAAGAGTTCTTTCGTCAGCTCTCCTCCGGCGCAGACATCACTACCTCCCAGCCCTCTCCCGCCGAGGTCATGGACTGTTGGAACAATGCATTAATGCAATACGAGCAGATTCTCTATATCCCAATCAGCAGCGGACTGTCCGGCTCCTGTGCCACCGCTCTTGCACTTTCTCAGGAGGATGCCTATCTGAACAGGGTTTTTGTAGTCGATAACGGCAGAGTTTCCACCCCTCTTGCCTGTACGGTGCTGGATGCACTGGAGCTCATCGAAAAAGGACTGACTGCTCCTGAAATCAAAAGCCTTCTGGAAAAATATCGTGACAAAATGGTTATATATATCGGTGTAGATACCTTAGAACATTTAAAAAAGGGCGGCCGCATTACACCTGCAGCCGCCGCTATCGGAAGTGTCCTCAATATCAAGCCGGTATTAAAATTCGATGTCGGTACTCTTGAGCCCTACAAAAAATGCCGTGGTTTTCAGAAAGCCAAAAAAACTATGCTGGAAGCCATGCAAAACGATTTATCCACCCGCTTCCGCTCCTGGTATGAATCCGGTGACCTCTACCTGCTCGCTGCTTCCAGTGCTTCTGAAGAAGCCACACAGGATTGGATTGCCGAAATCAAAGCCTTTTTCCCGGATATGGAAGTATTAGCCGGTGATTTGTCTCTGGGAGTATCGGCTCATATCGGCTATGGCGGACTCGGTATCGGCTGCTCCTGCAAACCAAGAATAAACTGACTTTTAACTCAGTCTTTCCGTTCCGTTACAGCACAATACTTTTTCAAAACAGAATGAATAAATCAGTTTTTCCTTTATAGGCTTTCCGGTAATCTGTGAAAGTGCTTCCCCATAATAATCAAGCTGTGCCTGATAACGACTGATGAGCTCTTCTTCACATTCTACCCGGTCAGTCTTATAGTCCAGTACCACCAAGCCCTCCGGTTCTTCCCAATACACATCTATGATTCCTTGAATCAATACGGTTTCCCCTGCGGGGAATTCCGGTTTTACACGCTCTGCCGCCAAGCCCAGCATAAAAGGCTGCTCCTTATAGAGCTGTCCTCTGTTTGCGGCTTTCTTCATGCGCATGGCAGCTTCTGACTGTAAAAATCCCACGATTAATCGTTTCTGTACACAGACATTTTCCTCCTCTGACAGCTTTCCTGTCTGCAAAAAGCTCTGCATCTCAGCTTTTACCCATATTTCCTGCTTCGCTTTTTCTTCTATCGGAGCTTTTGCAAAGTCAAGCAGCTCCATCACACGATGAAACGCACTTCCCCGTCTGCTGCCGGACTGTTTTTCTTCTTCTCTGCAAAATCTTGGAATATAGGCATCTTTGGACTGAGTATC
>JAZNIP010000152.1:0-17065 GCA_045577575.1 Lachnospiraceae bacterium
GAGGCGGCGGCTAAGCAGAGCAAGCGCCGTATGATTCCGGAGATAAAGTCTGTCATGACCATGAAGGAAGCGATAGCCTATGCAAGGGATATGGACTGCAAAATGATTCCCTATGAGATGGCTGAAGGCATGGAAAAAACAAAGCGAATCATCGGAGGCATCACAAAAGGACAGAGTGTGGCTGTGTTTATCGGACCGGAGGGCGGTTTTGAGGACAATGAAATCAAAGCGGCATTGGAGGCGGGAATCGAACCGGTGACAATGGGGAAGCGTATACTGCGGACAGAGACGGCAGGGCTTGCCATGATGGCGTGGATAATGTACCAACTGGAAGAGGAAGCATAAAATAAAAGAAAGACAAAAGGAACGGAGTGTCTATCGTATGGAAGTATATTTGGATAATTCTGCTACAACGAGAGCCTTTTCGGAGGTTGCAGAAATTGTGTATAAGGCAATGACAGAGGATTACGGCAATCCTTCCAGTATGCATATGAAGGGCGTGGAGGCAGAGCGTTATGTGCGTTATGCCAGAGAGGTGATTGCCAGAAATTTAAAGGTGAATGAAAAGGAAATTTTCTTCACATCAGGCGGTACGGAATCAGACAATCTGGCGATTATCGGAGCGGCTATGGCAAATAAACGGGCAGGAAATCATATTGTAACTACCTGTATTGAACATCCGGCTGTTTTGCAGACAATGCGCTATTTGGAAACACAGGGCTTTCAGGTGACCTATCTTCCGGTGGATTGCTATGGAAGGGTACGAATAGAAGATTTGCGTCATGCAATCAGAAGAGATACCATTCTGGTGTCCATTATGCATACCAACAATGAAATCGGTTCCTTACAGCCGATTGAGGAAGCGGGAGCATTGATTAAAAGTATGAATCCCGGAATTGTATTTCATGTGGATGCAGTACAGGGCTATGGAAAGTTTCGCATTCATCCGAAAAAAATGAATGTAGATATGCTGTCGGTAAGCGGTCATAAGATACACGGACCTAAGGGAATCGGATTTTTATATATTAATGAAAAGATGAAAGTAACACCGATTTCCTATGGTGGAGGTCAGCAAAAGGGGATGCGTTCGGGTACGGAAAATGTTCCCGGAATTGCAGGCTTGGGAAAGGCTGTTGAGGAGATTTATAAAAATCTGGAAAATGAACGTGTGAAGATGCATGCGCTGAAAGCACGGTTTATTGAGGGCTTGCAGGAGATGTCGGACGTACAGGTGAACGGATTGACAGGAGAGGCAAGTGCGCCTCATGTAGTAAGCGTGTCCTTCCGTGGCATCCGCAGTGAGGTGCTGTTGCATGCATTGGAGGATAAGGGCATCTATGTGTCGGCAGGAAGTGCCTGCGCATCCAATAAAGCACCGAAGCCTTCCGATACACTGAGAGCAATCGGATTGGAAAAAGAACTGTTGGATTCGACACTCAGATTTAGTTTTTCCGTATTTACGACAGAAAAGGAAATTGACTATACGCTTCAGACATTGTATGATATTGTTCCGGTATTGAGAAAATACACACGGCATTGACAGGTTGATGCGATTGAGGAAGTCTGCAGGAAGCGGACGGCCGGATGGCAGAAGGAGAACGGGAGAAAATTATGTTTACATCATTTTTGATTAAGTACGCAGAAATTGGCGTAAAAGGTAAAAACAGATATTTGTTTGAGGATGCACTTGTAAAACAGATAAAATATGCACTGAAGCGTTGCGACGGTGCATTTGAGGTACACAAGACACAGGGGAGAATCTATGTAGATGCATTGTCAGAATTTGATTTTGATGAGGTAGTAGAGCATCTGAAAACCGTATTCGGTATTTCGGGAATCTGTCCGGTTGTCGTAGTAGAGGATCGGGGCTTTGAACAGCTTGGCAGGGATGTGGTTGCTTATATTGAAAAGGCATATCCCGAAAAAAATAAAACCTTTAAGGTGGCGGCAAGAAGAGCACGCAAAAATTATCCGCTGGATTCCATGGGAATCAATATGGAGATGGGCGGCGTGATTTTGGATGCTTTTCCGGAAATGCGAGTGGATGTGCACAATCCTGATATTTATCTGAATATTGAAATTCGGGAGAAAATTTATATTTATTCGATTGTAATACCGGGACCCGGTGGTATGCCGGTAGGAACAGGCGGCAAGGGTATGCTGCTTCTGTCCGGTGGTATCGATTCTCCGGTTGCGGGTTATATGATTGCAAAACGTGGTGTGAAAATTGATGCGGTTTATTTTCATGCGCCTCCATATACAAGTGAAAGAGCAAAACAGAAGGTTGTGGATTTGGCAAAGCTGGTATCACGCTATACCGGGCCGATTTATCTGCATATTATCAATTTTACGGATATTCAGCTCTATATTTATGAAAAATGTCCGCATGATGAGCTGACCATTATTATGCGTCGTTATATGATGAAGATTGCAGAAAAGATTGCAAAGGATACGGAGTGCCTTGGATTGATTACCGGAGAGAGTATCGGTCAGGTGGCATCCCAGACGATGCACGCGCTGGCTGTAACAAACGAAGTATGTGAGCTGCCGGTATACCGTCCACTGATTGGTATGGACAAGCAGGAAATTGTAGAGATTTCCGAAAAAATCAATACGTACGAGACTTCAATTTTGCCGTATGAAGACTGTTGCACTATTTTTGTGGCGAAGCATCCGGTTACAAAACCGAACCTGAATGTAATAAAAAAGCACGAGCAGAATCTGGAAGAAAAAATTGATGAGCTGGTAGAAACTGCATTAAATACTAAGGAACTCATTATTGCTTCTGCAGAGGAATAGCAAATAAAAACGGTGCATTCCGTTTTCGGAATACACCGTTTTATTTGTTTGATAAGATTAGATGATATAAGGCTTTAACACGTCTAATACTTCTTCTGCATTATCTTCTGCATGGATATTTAAGTCAATAGGCTTAGATAAATCCAAACTGAAGATTCCCATGATGGATTTTGCGTCAATAACGTATCTTCCGGATACTAAATCGAAATCGTAATCAAAACGTGTAATGTCGTTTACGAAAGATTTAACCTTATCGATAGAATTTAAAGAAATCTGTACTGTTTTCATTGGAATAACCTGCCTTTCATTATGCTCAATAGTTATTTTCATATTAATGGTAACACGAATAAAAGTCAATAATCAAACATCACAAAAAAAGAGGGGAAAGCTATGAAAAGTGTAGCATTACATAATCTGGGATGCAAAGTAAATGCTTATGAAATGGACGTTATGCAGCAAATGTTACAAGAAAAGGGCTATAAAATTGTGCCGTTTGATACAGAGGCGGATATTTACATCATCAATACCTGTACCGTAACGAACATTGCTGACAGGAAAAGCCGCCAGATGCTGCATCGGGCAAAAAAACAAAATCCCGATGCGATTGTCGTTGCGGTTGGTTGTTATGTGCAGACCGGAAAAGAGACAATCGAAAAGGATGATTGCATCGATTTGGCAATCGGTAATAATAAGAAAAAAGAGATGTTGTCTATATTGGAGGCGTTTCTGGATGAGCGGGAAAGCGGAAATGCGGATAAAACAATGCAGGAAACGACCATATTGGATCTGAAGGAGCCGGTGCCCTATGAGGAAATGATGCTGGAAAAAACGGCAGAGCATACCCGGGCGTATATCAAGATACAGGATGGGTGCAACCAGTTTTGCTCTTATTGCATCATTCCGTTTGCCAGAGGACGGGTGCGCAGTCGCAGGGAAGAGGATGTGTTGCGTGAGGCAGAGGGGCTTGTGCGGGCGGGCTATCAGGAAATCGTTCTGACCGGTATTCATATCAGCTCCTATGGTGTGGATTTTGGCAGAGAGCAGGGCTATTTGCTCTGCCTGTTGCAGAAGTTGAATGAAATTAAGGGGCTTAAAAGAATTCGTCTGGGTTCATTAGAACCGCGTATTGTTACGGAAGAGTTTGCAGAAGGTCTTCGCCGTCTGGATAAGGTATGTCCTCATTTTCACCTTTCGCTGCAAAGCGGCTGCGATGCAACATTAAAAAGAATGAATAGGCATTATCTGGCAGGTGAATACTATGAAAAAGTGCAGATTTTGCGCAGGGTATATGATGCTCCTGCGATTACTACGGATGTGATTGTGGGCTTTCCGGGAGAGACTGAGGAGGAGTTTGCGGAAACGAAGGCATTTTTGGAAAAGGTAAGATTTTATGAGATGCATATTTTTAAATATTCCAGAAGAAAAGGAACCAATGCGGACAGAATGCCAAATCAGATACCGGACACCGTAAAGGCGCAGCGCAGTGATATGCTTTTAGAAATGGAAAGTGAGCATTCCCATACATATAGGGAACGATTTATCGGAAATGAAGTAGAAATTTTGTTTGAAGAGCCGATTATAATAGACGGGAAACGATATATGACAGGGCATACAAAGGAATATGTCAGAGCGGCTTTTCGGACGGAGGAAGATTTGTCCAATCGAATCATGAAAAAGAAGGCAATCGGTTTTTTACAGAATCATATTATTTTAACCGAGGATTCTTGAAATTTTCAGACAGATAGAGTAAGATAAAGAATAATGCGGTAATTTATCGCAAAGACAGCAGGAGAAAGAGGGCGTGACAGGATGCAGGACTTGGGGAATACACAGTTTTTTAATGTAGCAATAGAACCGGAAAACGGAGTAAAAATTGTATTATCGACCGTATATGAGGCTCTGACGGAGAAGGGCTACAATCCTGTCAATCAGATTGTGGGTTATATTATGTCGGGAGATCCGACATACATTACAAGCCATAAGAATGCGCGCAGCCTGATTATGAAGGTGGAGCGGGACGAGCTTGTGGAAGAGATGCTGAAGGAATATATCAAAACAAATCAGTGGAAGTAAGAATATGCGGATTATGGGATTGGACTATGGGTCGAAAACAGTAGGTGTGGCAGTCAGCGATGCTTTGCATATTACGGCTCAGGGATTGGAAATCGTCAGAAGAAAGCAGGAAAATAAGCTGCGACAGACACTGGCAAGGATAGAAGAATTAATTGTAGAATACGAAGTGGAAAAAATTGTTCTGGGCTTTCCGAAAAATATGAATGATACGGTAGGAGAGCGCGGTGAAAAGTCGTTGGAGTTTAAAGAAATGCTGGAGCGTCGAACGGGTCTTCCCGTAGTGATGTGGGATGAACGTCTGACAACGGTAGCTGCGGATAAGGCGATGATAGAAGCAGGCATTCGCAGGGAAAACAGGAAAGAATATGTAGATAGTATTGCGGCAACATTTATTTTACAGGGGTATCTGGATTTCTTGAAAAATGAAGCGGCAGAGGAGTAAGCATGGAAAAAATTGTTTTTTATCCGGAAGGAGAGGAACCGGTAGAGCTTTATGTACTGGAGCAGACCATGATAGCCGGAAAAACATATATTTTAGTTACCGATACAGAGGAAGGCGATGGCGAAGCGTTTATATTGTGCGATGTGTCAAAGCCGGAGGATACGGACGGTGTATATGTAGAAGTTACGGAAGAAACCGAATTCTCTGCGGTAGCAGAAGTATTCGCAAAGATGTTAGAAGATGTAGAGCTTATAGAAGACTCTGAATGAACAGATAAAAGGAAATGAAAGTGCTGTGCGCTGTATACAGGGAAGGAGAGCGTGTCAGAATATGCTTTCATTTTCGTTTTGTCTGGTGGCATTTTGGTGCATTATCATTTGAGGGTCGTACTCTGCAAAAAAAGAGTATGGAGGTAAATTAATTGAAAAAAAAGATGAATAGCGGTTCCGGACTGAAGATCATTCCTTTGGGAGGTCTGGAACAAATTGGTATGAACATTACTGCCTTCGAATATGAAGACAGTATTGTTGTGGTTGACTGCGGTCTGTCGTTCCCGGATGATGATATGCTGGGAATCGACCTTGTTATCCCGGATATTACTTATCTGTTAGAAAATAAGGATAAGGTAAAGGGGTTTATGATTACACACGGACATGAGGATCATATCGGTGCTCTGCCGTATGTATTGAAACAGCTCAATGTGCCTATTTATGCTACTAAGCTGACGATGGGGATTATTGAGAATAAATTAAAGGAGCATAACCTTGTCAAAGGAACAAAGCGCAAGGTTGTGAAATTCGGACAATCCATCAATTTGGGGCAGTTTCGGATTGAATATATTAAGACAAATCACAGCATTGTAGATGCGGCTGCACTTGCTATTTATTCACCGGCAGGTACGGTAGTGCATACAGGAGACTTTAAGGTGGATTATACTCCGGTATACGGAGATGCTATTGATTTACAGCGATTTGCGGAAATTGGTAAAAAGGGTGTTCTGGCATTAATGTGCGACAGTACGAATGCAGAGCGTCCGGGCTTTACTCAGTCGGAAAAAACAGTGGGAAAAATATTTGATACCATTTTTGCCGAGCATAAGAATACGCGAATTATCATTGCAACCTTTGCGTCTAACGTAGACCGGGTACAGCAGATTATTAACTCTGCGTATAAATTTGACCGCAAGGTTGTCGTAGAGGGCAGAAGTATGGTCAATATCATTGAGATTGCCCAAAATCTGAACCGTCTCAGTGTTCCGGAGAATACTCTGATTGATATTGAACAATTGAAAAATTATCCGGATGAAAAAACGGTTATTATTACAACCGGAAGTCAGGGAGAAAGCATGGCGGCTCTGAGCCGTATGGCAAGCAATGCTCATAAAAAGATTTCCATTAAGCCGGGCGATACGGTCATCTTTTCTTCGCATCCGATACCGGGTAATGAAAAGGCAGTTACGAAGGTTATCAACGAGCTCTCTATGAAGGGGGCAGATGTTATTTTTCAGGATGCTCATGTTTCGGGACATGCCTGTCAGGAGGAAATCAAGCTGATTTATACGCTTGTTCAGCCGAAATATGCGATTCCGGTGCATGGTGAATACAAGCACTTAAAGGCGCAGTCTAAGCTGGCACAGGAGCTTGGCATATCAAAGGAAAATGTCTTTATTCTGTCTTCGGGTGACGTACTGGAGCTGAATGAAGAAAAGGCAGTTGTATCGGATAAGGTGCCGGTAGGAGCTATTTTTGTAGATGGTCTGGGAGTGGGCGATGTGGGAAACATCGTGTTGCGTGACAGACAGCATCTGGCAGAAGACGGCATACTGATTGTCGTGTTGGCATTGGACGGAGTGGGCAATCAGCTCGTATCCGGTCCGGATATTGTTTCCAGAGGCTTTGTTTATGTGCGGGAATCCGATGAGCTTATGGAAGAGGCAAGATGCATTATTGAAGAGAATGTATTAAACTGTCTTGACAGAGGTATCGGTGACTGGGGCAAAATCAAATCGGTCATCAAGGATTCGCTGGGTGATTATGTATGGAAAAAAACAAAACGTCGTCCGATGATTCTGCCGATTATTATGGACGTATAAAACAAGCGGAACGAGAGAACATATTATGAGAGAAACAGAGAAAATCATACAGGAATTTGTTCAAAGACTCCGTATGACGCGGGAGTACAAGCTGTATGAATACAGCAAGGAAAGAGTTCGGATGTATCCCGGACTGTGGGAACAGATAGACGAATACCGCCGTAAAAATTATATGCTGCAAAAATCCGAAGAGGATTTATTTGATAAAATCGATGCATTTGACAGAGAATATGAAGAGTTTCGTTCAAACCCTGTGGTAGAGTCTTATCTGGAAGCAGAGGTGTCGGTATGCAAAATGATAAGAGAAATTTATGAGCAGATAGCGAGCGCAATTGAATTGGATATTTATCCTGAATTGTAACGGGGCGGATAAAGGGAGGATGCAATGAACGGTAAGCAGATAATATTTGCGGTGATAGGAACGGTGACAAAGGTAGTGATAGCGGCAGTCGTGCTAATGTTTATCTACCGCTATGCGATTGTGGCATATGACAGCGGTTATCGTCTGTTTGGCGAGACTGCGGTGGATGAAGAGCCCGGCAGAGATGTAAGTCTTGTAGTATCTGAGGGCAACACGGCAGAGGAAATCGGACAAATGATGGCGGAGCGAGGTCTGATTCGTGATGCATGGCTGTACGTCGTTCATGAAAAGCTGTCTGATTTGGAAAACGGGATTGCGCCGGGAACCTATGAACTGAATACGGCAATGACAGTAGAGGAAATGGTGGAAATCATGGTGACATATACCGAAGAAAGCAGTGCGGCTGCGGAGGAATAGTATGATTCGGGATGAAAGGTTTATCGCGTACATCAATTCTCTGGATGAGGAAAATCCGGCATATTTAAATGAGCTGGAGGCATATGCAAGGAAAACGGATGTGCCGATTATTCGCAGACAGATGCAAAGCCTTTTGCGCGTTCTGTTCGCGCTGAACAGACCGAAGCAGATTTTGGAGGTAGGGACGGCAATCGGCTTTTCGGCATTGTTTATGAGTGAGTATGCACCGGAGGATTGCCATATTACTACCATTGAAAAATATGAGAAAAGAATTCCGCTTGCCAAAGAAAATTTTGAAAAGGCGGGAAAAGCAGATAAAATAACTTTGCTGGAGGGTGATGCCAAAGAAATACTGGCAGAGCTGACGGGCAGCTATGATTTTATTTTTATGGATGCAGCAAAGGGACAGTACATACATTTTCTCCCGGATGTACTCAGGCTGCTTCGAAGCGGAGGGATTCTTGTATCGGATAATGTGTTGCAGGATGGAGATATTATTGAGTCCAGGTTTGCGGTAACAAGGCGCAACCGGACAATTCATTCCAGAATGCGGGAATATTTATATGAACTAAAGCATAACGATGCGTTGGAAACCGTGATATTGACGCTTGGCGATGGTACGGCGGTCAGCGTGAAAAAATAGATGAAAAAGAGACAGCATCCGAAAGAGGATGCGGCGGAGAGAGTTATGAGAAAGAAACCGGAGTTATTAATCCCGGCAAGCAGCCTCGAGGTTTTGAAAACGGCGGTTGTTTTTGGGGCAGATGCGGTATACATAGGCGGAGAAGCATTTGGGCTTCGCGCTAAGGCGAAAAATTTTTCACCGGAGGATATGAAGGAGGGCATAGCATTTGCGCATGCCCGTGGAGTAAAGGTATATGTAACCGCAAACATATTGGCGCATAATTATGATTTAGAGGGAGCCAAAAAATATTTTGCCGAATTAAAGGAAATCGGACCGGATGCGTTGATTATATCGGATCCGGGTATGTTTATGCTGGCAAAGGAGATTTGTCCCGAAATCGAAATTCACATTTCCACACAGGCAAATAATACGAATTATCAGACCTACTTGTTTTGGTGGCAGCAGGGGGCAAAGAGAGTGGTGTCAGCAAGAGAGCTTTCTTTACGCGAAATTAAAGAAATCCGTGAGAGAATCCCGGAGGACATGGAAATTGAGAGCTTTATTCACGGGGCTATGTGCATTTCTTATTCGGGCAGATGCCTGCTGAGTAATTATTTTACGGGCAGGGATGCCAATAAGGGGGCGTGTACCCATCCGTGTCGTTGGAAATATGCCATTGTAGAGGAGACGCGGCCGGGCGAATATATGCCGGTCTATGAAAATGAAAGAGGAACTTATATATTCAACTCTAAGGATTTGTGCATGATTGAATACATTCCGGAAATCATAGATGCGGGAATTGACAGTTTAAAAATTGAAGGCAGAATGAAGACGGCGTTGTATGTTGCTACAGTAGCGCGTACCTATCGTAAAGCAATCGATGATTATTTTGAATCAGAAGAAATCTATCGTGCCAATATGAATTGGTATAAAGAAGAGATATCCAAATGTACCTATCGCCAGTTTACGACAGGCTTTTATTTTGGAAAGCCGGATGAAAATACACAGATTTATGATTCTAATACATATGTGAATGAATATATTTATCTGGGTATTATAGAGGAAGTAGACGGGCGTGGCTTTGTAAAAATTGAGCAGAGAAATAAATTTTCCGCGGGTGATGTTATTGAGATTATGAAGCCGGACGGAAGAAATGTGACAGTGACAGTGCAGCATCTTTATGATGAAGAAGGAAATGAAGTGGAAAGTGCACCGCATCCGAAGCAGGTGTTGTATCTGGATTTAACGGAGCCTGCAGAGAAATATGATTTGCTTAGGGTGAAGAGCTGTTAGTCGGTACGAGGAGGAGAGGTTATGAAAGAAGCTTTAAATGTGGAACGAATTTTTGGCGAAAATGTATTCACTATGCGGAAAATGCGGGAGCGTTTACCGAAGAGTGTGTACAAAGCTGTGCGGGATGTAGTGGAGCATGGTGGCGAGCTTTCCAGAGCAGATGCTGATATTGTGGCAAAGGCAATGAAGGACTGGGCGGTGGAAAAGGGAGCAACGCACTATACGCATTGGTTTCAACCGCTGACCGGTATTACGGCAGAAAAGCACGATGCTTTCGTGACCCATCCCGATGAGGACGGCAGAATGCTCATGGAGTTTTCCGGTAAAGAGCTGATTAAGGGAGAGCCGGATGCGTCCTCTTTTCCCTCTGGCGGGCTTCGCGCTACTTTTGAGGCGAGAGGCTATACGGTATGGGACATTACCTCGCCGGCATTTTTAAAGGAGTCAGGAGCGGGTATAACGCTTTGCATTCCGACGGCGTTTTGCTCTTATACAGGTGAAGCGTTGGATAAAAAGACGCCTTTGCTTCGTTCTATGGAGGTAATCAGTGAACAGGCGCTTCGTATCGTGAAATTGTTTGGGAATACGACCGCGAAAAAGGTAATTCCGTCTGTGGGAGCAGAGCAGGAATATTTTCTGGTAGATAAAGATAAATATTTGCAGAGAAAGGATTTGATTTTTGCAGGGCGTACTCTGTTCGGAGCGCCGGCTCCGAAGGGGCAGGAGATGGAGGACCACTATTTTGGTGTTATCAGGGAACGCATCGGTGCCTATATGAAGGATTTAAACGAGGAGCTTTGGAAGCTGGGCGTGACTGCTAAGACACAGCACAACGAAGCTGCTCCGGCGCAGCATGAGCTGGCACCGATTTACGAAACAGCCAATATTGCAGTAGACCACAATCAGATCGTAATGGAAGAGATGAAGCGTATCGCAATTCATCACAATTTACGCTGCTTGCTTCATGAGAAACCGTTTGCCGGAGTAAACGGATCCGGTAAGCATAACAACTGGTCGCTCTGCACTGATACGGGCATCAATCTGCTTGAGCCGGGAGAAACACCCAATGAAAATATTCAGTTTTTGCTCGTGCTTGCCTGCATTTTAAAAGCAGTGGATGTACATGCGGATTTACTCAGACAGAGTGCTTCCGATGTGGGAAATGACCACAGACTCGGCTCCAACGAAGCACCGCCTGCAATTATTTCCGTATTCCTCGGAGAGCAGCTGGAGGATGTGGTGCGTCAGCTAGTGGAAACCGGTATGGCGGTTTCCTGCAAGGAAGGTGGCAGACTGGAGACGGGCGTGTCTACGTTGTCGGATTTAGAAAAGGATGCGACGGATCGAAACAGAACCTCACCGTTTGCGTTTACCGGTAATAAATTTGAATTTCGTATGGTGGGCTCGGCAGATTCCGTTGCCAGTCCGAATACGACGCTGAATGCCATTGTAGCAGAAGCGTTTTGCGAAGCGGCTGACCGACTGGAAGGGGCAGATAACTTTGAACAGGCAGTCCATGATTTGATAAAAGAATATATGACTGCACATCAACGAATTATATTTAATGGCAATGGATATTCCGATGAATGGGTAGCGGAAGCGGAAAAGAGAGGGCTGCCGAATATCAAGTCTATGGTAGAGGCGGTAGAAACCCTGACAACGGACAAATCGGTACAGCTGTTTGAGCGCTTTGGCATTTTTACGAGAGCGGAACTGGAATCCCGTGCGGAGATTCTGTATGAGACTTATTCCAAAACCATTAATATTGAAGCTTTGACGATGATTGATATGGCATCTAAGGAAATCCTTCCGGCTGTTATAAAATATACAAAGGCATTGGCGGAGACGATTCTGGCGGTAAAAGGAGCGGGAATCGATGCATCGGTACAGACAGGGATTCTGTCAGAGGTTTCCGATTTACTGGCTGAGGCAAAGGGTGCATTGGAGACTCTGAAGGAAGCGGATGCAAGGGCAGCTGCCATGCCGGAAGGCAGAGAACAGGCATTTTACTATAAAAATGCGGTCAAAGAGGCGATGGATGCTCTTCGTGAGCCGGTAGATGCATTGGAAATGCTTGTGGATAAAAATGCATGGCCGATTCCTTCTTATGCGGATTTGATGTTTGAGGTATAGTGGAAAAAATCGATATTTTTTCGGCAAAGAAAAAAATTCCAAAAAAATAAAAAAAGGTCTTGCAAAAGTAAAAGAATTGATGTATTATATACGAGTGGCTTACAGAACGAGCCACTCGTACAGATAAAGGGCTATCGCCAAACGGTAAGGCAACGGACTCTGACTCCGTCATTTCAAGGTTCGAATCCTTGTAGCCCTGTCTAAGGAGTTGTGCATTTGGATGAAGTGTGCAGCTCTTTTTTGTTATTTGAAAAACGTTATGAGAATGGTTGTTAGCGAAGAGCTGTGTGAATGCTTGGGAGGAAACCGTTGTGTATACATTTGCGAGCAGAGTGAGATATAGTGAGACGGACAGTAGAGAGCTGTTGACTCTTCCTGCTATTGCGGATTATTTTCAGGACTGCGGGACATTTCAGTCACATGAGGCAGGACTTGGGGTAAAGTATTTGCAGGAAAGCGGTCTTGTGTGGGTGCTGTCGTCATGGCAGATTGTGGTAGAAGAGTATCCGAAGCTTTGTGATGAGATTGTAATAGGAACATTTCCGCATGCTTTTAAAAGCTTTATGGGGCAGCGTAATTATGTGATGGACAGAGCTGACGGAAAGCGAATGGCATATGCCAATGCTGTCTGGACGCTATTAAACGTGGAAACCATGAAGCCTGCCAAGGTGACGGACGAGATGTTGGAGAAATATGTGTTGTCAGAGCGATTGGAGATGTCTTATGCATCGCGTAAAATTGCGGGAGCGGTATCCGGTGAATGGAAGGATGGCTTTTGGGTGATGCAGCATCATCTGGACAGCAATCATCATGTGAATAATGCGCAGTACATCAAAATGGCTTGCGGATATATACCGGAGGATGCTGATGTAATGCAGCTTCGGGCAGAATATCGCAGACAGGCACGTCTGGGAGATGAGATTATACCAAATGTGGCGCAGCAGGAGGGGGCTTTTGTTGTGTCGCTGTGTGACAGAGAGAAGCAGCCATACGCAGTGCTTGAGTTTATGTGCAGGAGACAGGGCGGTCAAACGGGAAAGGAAAATAAATGATTCGTTTAGGAGAAAAACAGACACTTACTATTGTAAAAAAGGTAGAATTCGGTGTATATTTGGCAGAAAACAGAGAGGTGGCTTTGGAAGAAAAGGTGCTTTTGCCGAAAAAGCAGGTGCCGGAGAATGTAGTGATAGGTGATGCGATAGAGGTGTTCATCTATAAAGATTCCAAAGACAGAATGATTGCTACGGTCAATGAACCTAAGATTACGCTGCACCGGGTGGCAGAGCTTAAAGTTGTGCAGGTGGGAAAAATTGGAGCGTTTCTTGACTGGGGACTGGAAAAGGATTTGCTCTTGCCATTCCGTGAGCAGACTGAAAAGGTGCGGGAAGGGCAGACGGTTCTGGTGGCTCTTTATATTGATAAAAGCAGCCGACTGTGTGCTACTATGAACGTATACGAATATCTGGAGTTGGACAGCCCATACCGGAAAGAGGACAAGGTTCAGGGAACGGTCTATGAAATCAGCAGAGAATTCGGAGCATTTGTTGCAGTGGATAATAAATATTCCGGCCTGATTCCCAAAAAAGAGCTCTACGGAGAAGTGCACATTGGGGATGTGGTAAATGCCCGGGTTACGGGAGTGAAAGAGGACGGTAAGCTGGATTTGAGTATCCGTGAAAAGGCATATCTGCAAATAGGTGCTGATGCGGAACGGGTAATGCAGGTGATAGAGAGCTTTGATGGTGCGCTTCCGTTTAATGATAAGGCATCACCGGAGGTGATACGCCGGGAAATGCAGATGAGCAAGAACGAATTTAAACGTGCTGTAGGCAATCTTTTGAAAAACGGCAGAATTAAAATTACAGAAACGGCAATTCTAAAAATAAAGTAAAGGAAATGTAAAAAATAAATATTGTGCTTGCATTTTCCTTCATTTTATGTATAATCTGGTAATGTAAAGAAAGGAGATGAGAATATGAAGGTACAGAATATCAAAGACATTGATAAGTTTTTTAAGGTAATCGACAACTGCGCAGGCAAGGTTGAGTTAGTTACTGGAGAAGGCGACAGATTAAATCTGAAGTCCAAATTGTCCCAGTATGTTTCTATGGCAAATATCTTTTCTGACGGTACAATCGCAGAGCTTGAGATTATCGCTTATGAGCCGGAAGATATCACAAAATTAGTGAACTTTATGATGGAAAGCTAGGCGTAAAGAATGAACAGTAAAAGAGTAAACGGGTTCTTTTTGACAACCATTCTACTACATGTCCTTATTGTAGTATTATTGGTTGTTTTTCGTTATGTATTTACTTTAGGTATTATTGCCAATTTTTTTGTGAGTAGTGGAATCATTATGATTCCGGCCTTTGTATTTCTTGTGCTTTCGGGAGATGATTGGCGGGAAATTCTGGGATTTCATAAAATAAAGTGGTCCACTGCGGGTATGATTGTTGTATTTACATTTTTGACAATGCCGCTTACGACACTGATTAATGCATTTTCCATGCTGTTTGTGGAAAATGCAGTGATTCAAATGAGCGAACAGGTTTTGGAGCTGCCATTTCTTGCTGCATTTTTTTTTATTGCAGTCAGTGCTCCGGTGTGTGAAGAGCTTGTGTTTCGCGGAGTTGTGTACAGAGGATACCGGAAATCAGGGACACTGCTTCAGGCGGCTGTATTTTCTGCGCTATTGTTTGCAATCGGGCATATGAATTTTAATCAGGCAGCATATGCATTTGTGATAGGTATCATTCTTGTATTGTTAGTGGAAGCGACAGGAAGTATATGGGCTTCTGTTATTTATCATATTGTATTTAACGGGCACAGTGTATGTATGATGTATCTGGCTGAGAATTTGTTTCCTGAAGCAATGGAAATGGAGCAGATGCTGGAAGGTCAGGAATACATCGATTCCATGATTTACAGTATGTCGATGGCGTTTTTTTCGGCAGCAATCGGTACGGCAATAGCGATTTGTGTCTTTGTCTGGATTGCTAAAAATGAAAATCGTCTGACACGGATAAAACAGATATGGACGACACGCCATGATAAAAAAGAAAAAATGATTACATTACCGCTGATAATAGCAGTTATTGTTGCTGTTGGCTGTATGATAGCGGATGTGATTTTATATAAAATGATGTAAGAATTATATGAAAGCTATGAAAGAGATTTGTATTTTGGGTTTGAGGCTGCGGGATTATTCCCTGCGGGAAAAGATGCAGTTGACGGAAAAATATCTGCATAACGGAATGCTGAATACCATCGAATGTATAACAGCGCAAACGGTTATGCGTGCTGTGGAGGACGAACAGCAGAAGCGATGGCTGGAAGAGATGGATTTGGTTGTATGCTGTGATGCAGACGTTGCCTATGCGGCAGGAGTAGCTTCGCATGGCAGATTAAAGGAAATAGAAAACAACAGCTTTTTAAAAGAGTTTATCAGAAGGCTTTCGAGGGAAAGGCAAACGGTTTATTTAATTGCAGATGGTGAAGAAGCGTTAAATGGGCTGATGGATGATTTGAGAGAGATGGCGGGAATGCTTCGGATTGCAGGATGTGGAATTTTGCATGCTGAGCTGACGGAAGGCGGTATTGCGACGTTGGTTAATGATATTAACGATAAGGCTCCGGGAGTGCTGCTGTCTTTATGCGACTATCCGCTGCAGGAGTCCTTTATTCATGAAAATAAGGGGATTATTAATGCAAATGTGTGGGTAGGGCTTCAGAAAGGATGCCCGATTCAGGGAGAAGAAGCAAAGGGGCTTCGTATGCTGGCGAGGAAGCTGGAACGAAGGGTTTTTGCAAGAAGAGTAACTCGATATGAAAATCAGGAGCAGGCAGAGCCGTAGGGGTTCTGCCTGTTTTGTTGAATGACAAATTTAGTGGTGTAAGCTTTTTTTGCAAAATTGTGCAGGTTGCCGAAATAAAGGAAATTGCAAAAAAAAGGAAAAAACAGAAAAAACGCATAAAATATTAGACATTTACTGTAGATTTATTTGTGGATTTATATTAAAATGAAAAAAGAATGGTTTCAAACAGGAAAAAATAGAGAGGTTTATGTTGTACATTTTGTATAAGATGAAAAAGGAGTGGGGAAATGATATCAAATCAAATCTTGCAGAATACGATTGAAGGGCTGAAGGCGATTTCAAGAGTGGAATTCAGTGTAATTGACACGGACGGTAAGGTCGCTGCAGCTACATCGGATAATATGAGTGAGTTCGAAAAATCTGCTCTGGAATTTGTAAAGTCTCCTGCAGACAGCCAGGAGATACAGGGCTGTCAGTTTTTTAAAATTTATGATGAGCAGCAGTTAGAGTATATTCTTGTAGCCGGAGGGGCAGGCGAAGACCTTTATATGGTTGGCAAGATGGTGGCATTCCAGATTCAAAATCTGTTGACTGCATATAAAGAGCGTTTTGATAAAGATAATTTTATTAAAAATCTTCTTCTTGACAATCTGCTTTTAGTAGATATTTACAGTCGCTCTAAAAAGCTGCATATTTCTACCGACGTAAAGAGGGTAGTAATTGTGGTGGAAACAGAAAACGGAAAAGACAGCAATGTATTGGAAATTATCAGAAATCATAAGGGAAATGCAGGCAAGGACTTTGTGACGGCGGTTGATGAAAATAATGTAATTGTTGTAAAAGAGCTGGCTGATAGCGACGGTAATGCCGAGATTGACAAGGAAGCAGAGGACATTGTAAGCTGTCTGGAAAAAGAAGGTATTGGTAATGTACATATCGCTTATGGTACTATCATAGGAGAAATTAAGGAGGTCAGCCGTTCCTATAAGGAAGCTAAGATGGCTTTGGATGTAGG
>JAZNIP010000153.1:0-3705 GCA_045577575.1 Lachnospiraceae bacterium
GGGGTAGACTTTAGAGAGGTCTGGTATGCAGAGGAAAAATGCGGATTGGACGGTATTATTTTGTATCGTGGAGCGAAAAAGCCGATTGGTAAAGTGCTGCGGGAGGTACGCACTTTGATTACCGACCTGACTTTAAGCGAAGAAGAGATTGTGGCAAAATGTCAAAAGGATTGCCGCTATCAGATACGTCGGGCGGCAAGAGAAAATATAACCGCAGAATTTAAGGTGGGAAAAGAGATTACAGAGCAGGACATTCGGCAGTTTTGTGAGTTTTTTGTGGACTTTTGGAAAAGTAAGGGGATGTCGGATGAGGGCTATGAGAAATACAAAGAAGAGATAGAAACCTATGCAAAGGAAGGGGTTTTTGCCATTACCTGTGCGAAGCAGGATGACGAGGTGCTTGTATATCATACCTATATTGTAGGAGATAACTTTGTACGTTCCTATCAGTCAGCATCACAATTCCGAAATGAAAATATCAGTGCCCGGATTGTAGGCATTGCGAACCGCTATCTGCATAAAGCGGATATGATGTACTTTAAGGAAATGGGAAAAACAGTGTATGATTGGGGCGGAGCAGGGCTGCGCGAAGAGGTAAAAAATATTACGGAGTTTAAAGAGTCCTTTGGAGGGGAAGAACTTTATTATTACGACTGTGAAGATGTAGTAGGTCTAAAGGCTGAGGCAGTAAAGGGTATTATCAATCTGATAGGAGTATTAACGGATGACTAAGGTATGTACCTTCCGGTTGGATGACATAACGCCGGATATGGATTGGAACAGGTTTTACAGAGTAAAGGCGATTTTTGATAAATATAAGGTGAAGCCGCTTATCGGTGTCGTGCCGGATAATCAGGATGCTGCTTTAAAATGCGGAGATTTGCACCCTGATTTTTGGGAGTATATTCGTTCTCTGGAAAAAAGCGGATGGCTGGTTGCACAGCATGGTTACCGTCATATATATGAAACAAGAAATTCCGGGCTTTTGGGAATTAAAAAAGCAAGTGAATTTGCAGGGCTTCCTTATGAAGTGCAATACGAGAAGCTGCGGTGCGGCAGGGAAATTTTGCAAAAGCATGGAGTTAATGTTACAATATTTATGGCACCCGGACATACGTATGACAGAAATACGCTGAAAGCCTTGAAAAATCTGGGATTTATATGTGTAACGGACGGTTATGCGGATGTGCCGTATTATGCAAAGGGACTGCTGTTTGTACCATGCAGAAGCTCACGGCCGAGGATTTCGGGAGTGATGGATACCATCTGCCTGCATTGTAATGAAATGAATGAAAACGATTACCATGAACTGGAAAATTTTTTGGAAAAAAATAATGCTCATGTGATTCCGTTTTCGGAGACACTGGAGCAGCTATGGTATCCCCGAAGATTATTTCTCATTAGTATTCAGGAGAAGCGTAATCTTTGGATTCGGCGTTTAAAGAAGTTTACTGCGGAAAACGAGATGCTGCAGGAGTATATGCAGGTTACCTACGATAAGGATGTTCGAACCAAAAGAATAAAACGGATTACACATCTTCCGATGTTGCTTTTAGCCGGAAAGCGGAACAGAAAAAAACGAGACAGATAGGATAATAAGATGGATATTATTAAGAAGCTGAACGTTGTACTGAACAAAAAACAGAAAAACCGTGTTGTTGCTTTGATTTTTTTAATTTTAATCGGTGCTGTGCTGGAAACATTGGGAGTTTCCATGATACTTCCGGTTGTCACTGCAGTTGTAGAGCCGGATGTATTTACCGAAAACGAAATAGTCGTACGTATCAGCAGCATTCTGGGCTTGGATAGTCTGGAAGAGTTTGTCATAGCAATGATTATTGCATTGATTTTGATTTTTGTGTTGAAAAATGCTTATCTGCTGTTTATGTATCATATACAGCATACGTTTATCTGTAACAGTCAGTTTCGGATTTCTAAGGATTTATTGAAAATATATTTTAATAAGCCGTATGAATTTTACTTGAATGCGAATACCTCGGATGTACTCAGGACTGTTTACAGTGATACAACGGGGGTATTTTCGCTTTTGTTGGAATGCATTCAGTTTTTATCGGAGCTGATTATCGCGGTTTGTCTGGGGCTGGTGCTTTTGGTGATTGATTTTCAGATGACGGTAGTTATGTGTGTGGTTCTGTTTGGTGTAACAGGTGTGATAGCACTGACCTTTAAGCCTAAAATGGGGAGTATCGGTCAGGAAGCCAGAGTACGACAGAGCCGTATGTACAACAGCATTATCCAGTCCATTATGTGTATTAAGGATGTAAAGATTTTTGCAAAGGAAGAATCCTTTCTGGAAGAATATGAGAACAACGGAAAGAAATTTTACAATCTTTCCAGAAGTCAAAAGGTGCTTGGTTCTGCGCCGAGATTGATTATCGAGAGTGTTTGCATCGGTGGTGTTTTGGCATATCTCGGAGTAATGATTGCTATGGGAAGAAGTGTGGCGAGTATGCTGCCGCAGCTTTCTGCCTTTGCGCTTGCAGCAGTGCGCCTGATGCCCTGCGCAAACCGTATGAGTACTTATCTTGCAAACATTGCTTATTATAAGCCGACGCTTGATTTTGTATATGAAAACGTAGAGATGCCTCAGCATGTAAAGGAGGAGTACAATCCTAAGACGGCCGGTGGCAGCAGCGCGGATAAGCTTCCGTTTACGAAAGAGATTTTAATTGAAAATATTACTTATCGTTATCCGAATTCGGAGAAAAAGATTTTTGACGGAGCGGGTATGCGGATTCCCATTGGAAAATCGGTTGGAATCGTAGGAAAATCGGGTGCAGGAAAAACAACCTTAGTGGATATTATGCTTGGACTGTTGGATCCGCAGGAGGGAAGAATTCTTTGTGACGGACAGGATGTGCTGACCAATTATTCCGGATGGCTTCACAACATCGGTTATATTCCACAGACCATCAATCTGATTGATGATACCATTCGTGCAAATGTAGCATTTGGTGTGCCAAGAGAAAAAATAGACGAAAAGCGTGTGTGGGAGGTATTGGAGGAGGCACAATTAACTGCCTTTGTAAAGGATCAGCCAAAAGAGTTGGATACGGAAATCGGAGAACGCGGCATCCGTATGTCCGGTGGACAGAGACAGCGTCTCGGTATTGCCAGAGCATTGTATCACAATCCGGAGCTGCTGATTCTGGATGAAGCTACATCGGCATTGGATAATGATACGGAAGCAGCCATTATGGAAGCAATCAATCATTTTCATGGCAGAAAGACAATGCTGATTATTGCCCATAGATTAAAGACCATTGAAAACTGTGACATGATATTTGCAGTAAGAGACGGAAAGATAGAGCAGGAGAATAAGGATGAATATTAATTTGTTTTTTGAGGGGTATGATTCCGTAAATTGTTATCAGGAATCTATTCTGAGAGAAATTGATGAACAAATTCATTTTAACAGGTGCGTATTGACCAGTAGGGATAACGACGGTAGTGACAGCTATGATTCGAGGAAATACGAAAAAATAGATTACGATATGTGTGCCAATGCACGTTATGAGCATCAAATGGATATGAATCAGCTCCTTCCCTTATCCAGAGAATTGCTGAAGGCAATGGAGCCTTACGAACCTACTGCAGTAAAAATGCTGTGTCGCATTACAGATTTTGATATTTTTACTTATGATGAAGCAAAACGGTTTTATCTGCATCATCTTCGTTTTTGGA
>JAZNIP010000154.1:0-4279 GCA_045577575.1 Lachnospiraceae bacterium
ATCCGTCTTTCCAAACAGGCTTTTCAGCTTTTGAAGTGCCTCACTTCCGTTGTCAATCTGAACAGCTTCTACAGCACGCATGGAAGAAACAATTTCTTCTTTTTCTTCTTTGGTCAACACTGCTTTATTTAAAACAAAACCAGGCAGCAGAGAAATTCCGCCGCCTTTTCCTTTGTTCATATAAATGGGAATTCCAGATGCCGAAAGCGTCTCCACATCACGATAAATCGTCCTTGTAGAAACCTCAAACCTCTCTGCCAATTCCCGCGCTGTTACTTTTTTTCTATCTAACAATATGTAAATCATCTCAAACAATCGATTTATCTGCATATGCCCTACTCCATCACTTGTCTAAAAACAGTTCACCCTGTCTGAAATCAGTATAGCACATTTACATGACATGTGATGGCATATTCATTAGAAATTTAGATTAGTAACTTAAGCAGAGCCGGGCACATTACAATTTCTTCCAAACCCACTCTCGTTCGGGCGAAAGCACAGCGGTACATAAGGCTGTGCTTTCTTTTTGGATGCCTCGGAGGAGAGCTTGGAATTTCTTACCGTTCTGCTCTAAAACCAGCAACCTTCGAACAAGGAGGTTCGAAGGAACTGCGAAGCGACCGGATGGAGCATTCGCAGTGGTTGCGTACGGTTTTATTACAAAAAATCAGAACGATTAGTAATTCCGCTGTCCGGAGCCCGGCATTCAAAAAGAAACACAGCCTGTTTTGTCTTCATGATTACTAATCTAAATTTCTATTTTACTTCTTATAAAACTCCACAATTTTATCCACTCGTGCATGCATATTTTCCAAGAGTAAATCCAGCACGGTGATGGCAGCCATGGCTTCTACAACGACAACGGCACGGGGAACGATGACCGGGTCATGACGTCCTTTGATTTCAATTTGAATATTTTCACCGTTTTTATTTACTGTTTCCTGTTGACGGAAAATGGAAGGGGTCGGTTTGACGTAGGCGCGAAGCAGGATGGGAGAGCCATCGCTCATGCCACCTAAAATACCTCCGGCATGATTAGTTTTCTTTTGAATATTTCCGTCTGTCATTTCAAAAGCGTCATTGTTTTCAGAGCCCTTCGCCTGTGCGACATATATGCCGTCGCCTATTTCGAAGGCTTTTACAGCTCCGATAGAGAGGATGGCTTTGCCTAAACAGGCATCCAGTTTATCGAAAACCGTTTCTCCGATTCCTACCGGCATACCGTTGATACGGCATTCAATGACACCACCGGAGGAATCCTTTTCTTCCATACATTTTTGGAGATAGTGCTCTGCTTTTGCACTTGCTTCATAATCCGGCATACAGGTTGGTGTTTGGCGGATTGCATCTTTATCGAAAACATTGTCCGAAATGACAACCGGACCGATGGATTTCGTGTAGGCGCAGACAGAAATTCCCATTTGCTGCAGCAGCTTTGCGGCGATAGCACCTGCTGCCACTCTGCCGATGGTTTCTCTGCCTGAGGAACGTCCGCCACCACGATAATCGCGGAAGCCATATTTACCGTCAAAGGTATAGTCGGCGTGTCCGGGGCGATAGTAGGATGCGATTTCGCTATAATCTGCTGATTTCTGCGAGGTATTTTCTACCATAAGGGAAATCGGAGTTCCTGTAGTATAGCCTTCAAAAACGCCGGATAAAATGCGAACCTTGTCGGATTCCTTGCGCGGAGTAGAGATGGATGTCTGACCGGGTTTTCTGCGGTCTAAATAAATCTGAATATCTTCTTCGCATAATTTGAGTCCTGCGGGACAACCATCAATTACGACTCCCAGTGCAGCACCATGAGATTCTCCCCATGTAGTTATTGTAAAACATTTTCCGAATGTTGAACCTGCCATAAATTGTTACCTCCTGTTCGTTCTAAGTATATAAAATATCGCATCATTGTACAAGTAGTCAAATCAGTTGTAATTTTGATTTACATAAAAAAAGAAAAACTCATTGAGTATTTCTATTGTTATATGGTAATATAGTACTGCATGAGAGTTTTCACCTATGAGGAAGTATTATGAAGCAGACGGCAAAAGAAAAACTGGTGGCACGATTTACCAGACTCGGAAAAAAGCATAAGTGGATGAAATGGGTTTTGCTACCGTTTCTTTTTGTAGCATTAGTTATGATCTCGATTCCCGAATATTTTATTTCCAACGGAAAGAAATATGCCTGTGTAGTTTCGGTTTGTCTCTTTTTTGTTATGAGCAACAGCTTTTCTTTTCCGTTATTTGAGGATATGGAGCTGACAGAGCAATCCATGACAGCGTTTGTCGTGGATGAAAGTCCGGTGTTTAATACATACGGATTAAATGCAGATGTGGTATCGGACGGCTCAGATTTGACGGAGACGGTAGAAATACTGGATGATGAGGATGTTTTAGACGGTTATTCCAATTGTGAGCTGGAAAACATGGAGGATGTAGATAAGTATACATTGGATGATATTTTGGAGGAGAATGAGGCTGCAGCGGAAGAGGTGACGGAGCAAACTGCTGAGCAGGAAATACAGGAAACGATTACCTTTGATAAAAATGACTGGCGTCTTTTGCTCATTAATAAGCAGCATCCGGTTCCGGAGGATTATTCCTTTGAGCTGGGTATTATTAAAGGATCTATGAAATGTGATGTCAGAATTATTGATGATTTATTGAAAATGATGCAGGCGGCAAAAAATGACGGTATTAATCTGGTAATCTGTTCTCCGTATCGTGATTTGAGTCGCCAGGAGATGCTGTTTGGCAGAAAAATCAAAGCGTATATGGAAAAGGGCATGAGCTATATGGAGGCGTACAAAATTTCTTCACAGGCAGTTACCGTGCCGGGAGCAAGTGAGCATCAGATTGGTCTGGCACTTGATATTGTATGTGACAGCTATTATGCATTGAATGAAGGCTTTGGAGAAACGGACGCAGGTAAATGGTTAGCAGAGCATAGCTGTGAATATGGCTTTACGCTGCGTTATCCGAAGGGCAAGGAATACATAACGAGTATAGAATATGAGCCGTGGCATTTTCGATATGTCGGAAAGGAAGCGGCAACGATAATGAAAGAGAAAGGAATCTGTCTGGAGGAATTTGTAGACAGTATATAGGCATATGGGACAGGCGAAATATCATTTGCTAAAACAGGAGGGACGCGCGAAAAGAGGCGAGTTCCATACCGTACACGGTGTCATTCAGACCCCTGTATTTATGAATGTAGGAACAGTAGCGGCGATTAAGGGGGCTGTTTCTACGGAGGATTTGGAAAGCATTGGAACACTCGTGGAGCTTTCCAATACCTATCATTTGCATGTACGAACCGGAGATAAAAAAATCAAACAGTTAGGCGGCCTGCATAAATTTATGTCATGGGATAAGCCGATTCTGACGGATTCGGGTGGATTTCAGGTGTTTTCTCTCGCCGGGCTTCGCAAAATAAAAGAAGAGGGCGTGTATTTCAATTCTCATATTGACGGCAGAAAGATTTTTATGGGGCCGGAAGAAAGCATGCAGATTCAGTCTAATCTGGCATCAACGATAGCGATGGCGTTTGATGAGTGCCCGTCCAGCAAGGCAGAGCGGGCATATGTGCAGGCTTCTGTTGAGCGTACGACCAGATGGCTGCAGCGATGTAAAACAGAGATGGCAAGGCTGAATTCCTTAGAGGATACCATTAATAAAGAACAGCTTTTGTTTGCCATTAATCAGGGGGCGATTTTTCCGGATATCCGTATAGAGCATGCAAAACGAATTTCCGAAATGGAATTGGATGGCTATGCGGTAGGCGGTCTGGCAGTCGGTGAGACGCATGAAGAGATGTATTATATATTGGAGGAGACCATTCCGTATCTGCCGCTTGAGAAGCCGACCTATCTGATGGGAGTCGGTACACCGGCCAATATTTTAGAAGGTGTTGAGCGAGGTGTTGATTTCTTTGATTGTGTGTATCCGTCCAGAAACGGACGCCACGGACATGTATATACCAATCAGGGTAAGCTGAATCTGTTTAATGCGCAGTATGAAATGGATGAGAGACCGATAGAGGAAGGATGTCAGTGCCCGGCATGCAGACGCTATTCCAGAGCGTATATCAGACATTTGTTAAAGGCGAAGGAAATGCTTGGTATGCGTTTGTGTGTACTTCACAATTTATATTTCTACAACACCATGATGGAAGAAATCAGGGATGCACTGGATGAGGGACGTTTTGCGGCATACAAAAAACAAAAGCTGGAAAATATGGCAACACCTTTGGAGTAAACAAGTCGGAGGCCAAGCGG
>JAZNIP010000155.1:0-8672 GCA_045577575.1 Lachnospiraceae bacterium
GCTCTTTTTTCGCTGTTAGCATATGCGTGAAGCACGCCTTTGGCACGATCCTTGGCTGTGATTTTTGTGGAGCGGTCAAGGATGGTGCGGTCTGTCAAGGCATGAACCAGCAATTGCAGCTGATGCGTCGTAAGAGCTTGCAACGCTTTTTTTAGAGACTGGGCTTTTGATGCTTTCATATCCGCAGCAACTATTTTTTCCAGAAATTCTTCCGGACTTGATGCAGTGAGCTGTTTTGGAACGGCAGTTTGTCCTGTTAGTCTTTTAGCCGCTGCATAGGTAGAGGCACTGTTTCTCATTCTGTCCCAGTCAACAGGGATTTGCTGCAGGCGCTGGGCAGTAATCACATTTGTAAAATCTATTGCACGCTGAAATGCCTGTTTATTTATCGTGCCATCAGGGTTTTTAAGCTGTGACAGAGCACGGGTATAATCCACTATCGGAGTAAAGGTATTGTGACTGATGTATTTCAGTAACTGATCCTGCATTTGAATACGGGTAGCAGTTGTCAGTTTTTCGTTCTTTAGGAAGCGGGCTGTAGGAAGATGTAATTCTTCCTGTCCGGGTGCTCCCAGTGCCATGGCAAAAATCTGTTTCTGGGCAAGATCCAGCTGTGAATAGGCTTTAAATGCTGCGCTGTCCGATGAGGAAGAAAGATAGCTTTCCAAATCATGCTTTTGGTCAAGGGTGTGGTGCGAGGAGGTTACCTTAATTTCGTCTGTACTGCTGATTTGTTCCATCAGAGAGCTGGAATCTTTGAGGAACTGTTGAATATGCTTATCTTTCAAGAGCTCCTTGGTTTGTTTACGAAGAGTAGGAAGATTCAGTTCTCCTTCCCCTTTGAGTAAGTCTTCGTGGAAATATTCACGAAGCCCACTACACAAGGTAATTTGCTCCTTGCCATAGGCGGCGGTTTCTTCCAGAAAAACAGTGAGAGCCAGAGCAGATGCCTTTATATAAGAGGTTCTTCTGCTGATGAGAGCATCAAAGTCTTTCTTGTCCATGCTGTACATGCCTGCAGCCAAGGCTTCAACCAAGTGGTCTCGTTCCATCAAAAGACCGGCATCCTCAATCTTTATATCAGCCAGCTCTTGCAGCTGTCTGTGGCAGTCTGCTAATGTGAGGAAGGTATTCTGAAGAGTATCCTTTGCAACCTCGGGGAGTGCAGAGCCTGTATTGTTCGTGGAAGAGCTTATGCTTTTTTTCCATTCTGAAAATGATACCATGAGCAGTTCCTTTGCCATATCTCCGTCAATACGGATAGAGGATTTGCCCACAGTAAAGTCAGTATTAATAATTTTTTCATAGGCGGAGACTAACCACGCTCTCTCTATTGCAAGCTGCTCAGGGTCTGTACCGAAGAGACTGCTTTCCAACAGAATATCCTGTATGATGGCAGGCTGTTCGCTATATGCTTTGTAAATTTCTTCCTTTTTGGTTGAAAATTCATTTTCACTTAAGGACTGATTTTGACCAAGAGCCAACAAAACAGGAGATGGAGCATATTTTATTCGATTCCGGAGCTCTTTCAGAGAAGTCTGGTCAGCTTGGTCTGCCTCTATGCCTTTTTGCTTTTTGCTTTCTATGTCAAGCATGACTTGCGCCCGCTTTTCCAGAACCTGTGCACTCTTTTTTGTTTCTTCCTGTGTAATGGTATCCAAATCCTGAAAGTCTTTCCACCATTTTGGAAGGTTAGCTTGAAAATCTGCCGGTTTCATAAAAGGAATTTTCGTTTGCAAATACATGATAAATCCGGTGCGTAGAGTTAAGGTTTTTACATCCTGAAGGCTTCTGAGAAAATTGTCCAGCTGGACACTGTTTTGTGCAATATTCTTTTCAAAAGCTTCCAGCTCGCTGTTTAGCTTCGTTTTGTCTGAAGCGAGCAGCATACTAATTCCTTCCGGATTGGCAAAAATAATCTGCATAAGATAGGGGGCTAATGTCTGGTTGCTTGCTGACAATGCCCGATAGCGGTCATCAATGGAGCCGCCTTTTTCAATTTTATAGGAGCAATAGGCTTTGTAATATGCAGATGCTTCCTCTATCCAGAAAGAGAGGGAATGATTCTTCTCCCAAAGCAAATCCTGCTTTTCAATAATGAATTCCCGGGCAAAAGTTCCTTCCGGATGGTAGCGACGAAGAGCCTCATAAGGATTGTGGAACTGCTGCTCTAAAACGGACAGGTACGCAGTCACACCGTCTGCCTCTCCGGTCATTAACGCCCTAAAGGCTTCTTGGTTTTGCAGAATTATGTTACGGAAAGGACTTAAAACACCGCCTTTGTAGTTTTTCAGCTGCTGGGTCCGCTCTTCCAGAAGAAGGGCAGCTTCTTCGGCCTGTTGCCGGAGAGAAGCATTTTCAGGCAGGATTAATTCATAAATCTTCTCCAGTGCTTCTTCCCAACCGGATACACCAAAGTGTGCCCGGTTTCTTTCTTGCTGCTGGGCTGTAGGCGCGGAGCCATCCAAAGGCTCTAATCCTGTCAACAGTCTCTTTGCTTTGCTGTGATAGATTTGGACCTGATCAGAGTTATTTCCGAAAACCTTTTTCAATGTGTCGTCCAGTTTTTTATACCGGGGAATGATATATGTTTGAAGATTTAACAAGGTTTTATCATAATCATTCCTCTCCTGAGAAGAGAAAGCCTCGCCTGCTTTTGTAAAGCTGAGGAGTTCATCTTCCATGCCACGGAGCATAAATTCCTGCTGGCAGTCCTCAGAATGAGCAGGTTTAATCAACTCAGCAAGCCTGTTAAGCTTCTGGATTTTTTCGTTTATAATATCCTTTGCGGAATTGTCCTTTGCTTTTGCTTGTGAATGAAGGTCTCGGATATCTTTTTTAAGTTTCTCCTGTATATGAGTAACGGGTGCTTCCTGTCCGCAGGCATCTACCCAGTAGCCCTGTATAACCTTTTCCAGATTTTCTTCGCGGATTTTGTTCCATATGTCATTTGTAAATTTAAAACGCTCATTTCTACGAAGGGGGCGGGAGCGTTCACCGGTAAGCGCAGTGGTTTTCGTATCTTTTAGATGCAGGTAGAGGACTTCTCCTTTGATGGGAGCATTACCACCCATGAATGAGAGAAATCTTAGCTTTTCGGCATCATATTGCTTTTGCAGAAGAGCTTCTTCTTTTGCGATATGTGTGGAAATGTTTTCCTTTGTAAGACTTCCGCAGATAAGATCTTTAAGCAAACGTCTGCGCACTTCCTGGGGATGCAGTCCACTGATGTTTTTCCATTCCACCAGTGCTTTCCCGATGTTGCTGCGCAGAAGCGTGAGGAAATCGGTAAATTCCTGCAGAGGAAGCAGATTCAAATCATTTAGTGCATTTATGTTTTTCTGGATAGCCCAGGGCAGAAGCTTCTCCTGTAACGCCTGCTCCAATGCGGACATAACTGCGTTTTCTTCTTCTTCCAGAAATCCGCCAAATCCATTCCAGTGGCACAGATTTTCTCCACGCAAAAGAAGTACGTTAGAGACATCGTTCTTTTTTAGAGTAAGAGGGGCAGCGAAAGACTGTCCGTTTTCATATGCAGATTTTGTCAAATTCCCATCACTTTGTAATTCATCCCGGAGAAGAAAAGCTTGCAGAGCCTGGGTGAATTCATTTGAAGAACGGGTAATATTTTCTGCCTGCCATTGCATTAGCATCTGCCACTGAGCACTACTTTTTTTCAGTTTTTCTGTTTTTGTATCAAAGAATTTTTGGTTGGTATTAATGCCTTCCTTCAGCTTTATCAGCTCTTGATTTTCTTCGTCAGGCGTCGTATTGGAATCGGCCAGATGCTTAGAAACAGCAGAAAGCCAACAGGACTCAATCCCGGCATCCTGAATTTTTTGGCGCAGAGAATCCTCGGAATAAGCAACCTTGGGTGCAAATAAATGCAAATATTCTAAATAATGTTTTGTTTCGGTATAAACAACTGCCCGGGCTCCCAGTAGGAGCAGTTGTCCATTGCGGTTAATGAGAGCCTGCAAGGTGGCCTCTTGATTTTTGAGTGTAATTTTCTCTGCGATAAGCGCTTTGACTATGTCAATATTTTTCTGTGCCTGTTCTTGTAAATTGTCTGCGGCAACGGCAAAAGCTTCCGGGTCTTTGTGGCTGTAAATCATGTTCGTAATTTCAACGCATGAAAGAGTATCGGAAAGTTGTTTCAGAACAGGTATCGCTTTTAATTGATTCAGGCGCTTTTCATAGAGCGTAAGCTCCTCTGCATGGTCTTGGGTAAATATGTTCAGGGCATTAAGGAGCACATCAGAGGTGGATTCCAGTTGCTCTGTCAGAAGCCGGTCTCCTGTATTAAGGAGAATTTCCTGAATTGCCAGCCCTTGCAGTCTTTCCAATGCGGGCTTGCCTTTCGTCTGCTCACGATAAAAAATATGGACAGCGGCTGTATTGGCCTCCAAGTTCTCTTCCATACGCTGGATTTCAAGACCGAGAGCCTGGTCAGAAAGGGTGTAGAGTTTTTCTCCAAGGAGCCTTTCGGCGATGCCTGCATAGGGAGTCAGTGGCCATGCTTTTGAGGCACCCGTTGCACTGGTGCCGCTATGTAAGTACAGTCTCCGGGCAGCACGGACAGCTTCCCGGTTTCTTGCTTCTCTTTCTTTCTCTGCAGCTTCTGCTGCCAGATGCTCTAAGTGATTTTTTCTGCGATCCTGGTAATTCTGATTGAGTACCATGGTGTTTGCCGAAATACCGGTGGCAGTTGCCAGGGCATAGAGCTTGGAAAATTCCGTGGTATCTACTTTGTCCGCATCCAGAGCATTCAGGTGATACAGGAGCATTTGGGTGACACAATGGAGAAGAACCACATAGCAGGAGGTGGGTTCCTTGGTACCTGCTTCGTCCAGGTATCTGCTTGCAGCGGCATTGACTTCCATTCCGAGGTCATGATAACGGGCGGTATAGCTCTTTGCCTGTTCTTCCGTGAAAGTTTGGGCAGTGAGGTCAGAGAGCTCTGCGAACAAATCTTTCAGAGATGTTATTTCAGGGGATAAAGCGGAAGAATCCTTAATTAATTTCGTCGTATCAACAGATTTTGCATTTGCCATGCAGTCGGCAAATGCAGTCGCAACCTGTTCTACAGTTGCATTTTTTTCCAGAGAGCTTTTTATAAGAGCCATTTCGTCTACTAACTTATCCATAGGAGCAAAAAAACGGGTTTGTCGTTCCCGAAGAGCTTTTTCCTGTTTCTTTTCGTCCTGAATTTTCTGCTTCATATCGGAGGTCCAGCGGATTTTTTGGAATTTTCCAAGTTCCGGCGGAGGACCATCCTGCAGTTTTCTTTCCAGTTCCAGAGAACGGGAGGGAATCCTTTTTGAGAACTGATCAAGGATGCTTTCTTTTCTTTGCATTTCCAGCTCAGCTGTGTGTTGCAGATGTTCCTGCTGCTGATTTTCCATAACCAGTTGGTCAGTCGGCTTATTTTGAAAGAGGGCTTCTTCATTGGTCATTTGAGTTTCTTGCATGATATCAATAGGTTCCATAATATTTCTCCTCTCTTAGTTCAGAACTGGCATTTCCAGTATGCCGTGACACATTTGTTTTATTGATTTTTCGGTTTCTCCCAGAAGTAAGTCCGCCAGTCGGACAGAGGTGTTGACAACGCAGGTGAATCGTAAAGCAGAAAAGCCATTGGGGGTTTTTAGCAGTTCAGCGGCTGTTTCTTCAAAAAGCATAGGTCCTATGGAGGTATGAGCCGGATTTAGATATATCATAGCCAGTTCGTATTCGCCCGGAGTATTTGTATAATTGATCAAGGTCAGTCCTTTTAAAATGTTTTTGTCATAAAGAAGTCTGGTTTTTTGTGGGTCAGCTTTAGAAAAATCACTATGGCTCAGTAAAAGGTTACTATCTTCTTTGTAATGAAGCTTTAGCTTAGTCAGGTCTCTTGGAGAAAGGTCGGCCAAAGCATGTGTACGCATTGTATGGCTTTTTTTGGTATGGAAGTTGCGCATCAGCGGAGAGTTCAGCAGAGCTTCTGAGGTAATGCGATATTTTGTAAAGGGGGACATCAGCAAATGAAAACCCATTCGAGCCAGCATATACTCTAAAATTGCTGCCCAGGGCTCGTCCGGATCGTAGGCAATGGTCAGAGCAGAGTATTGTTGTTGTTTTGCAAATTGATAAGCCCTCATAAGAAGTGCAGACCCTAATTTCATCCTGCGCTTTTCAGGTGCTACCCAGAGCCAGTTGATTCCCAGCTGTTTTCCCAGCTTTTCCAACACGATGGCTCCACAGGGGATGCCGTCTTCTGTACATACGAAAATTTCTCCGGGATAGCGCAGAAGAGAATCGGGTAGGATGGAAATATATTGTGCCAGATTGTGTTTCTGAATTTGAATCAGTTTCATGTGCAGTCCTTTCTGTTGAAAATGATGAATGTTTATGGATTTGTAAAAAGATTTTTGTTAAAATGTACTATATCATTATATCATGATAGGTCTTGGATGTGAACTTGTAAATAGACATATAGTAGCGCATATTTTAGCTGAATGTATTGACGATTATCGCAATTCTCTATTTTTTTATGATATAATACAAGTCAGATGAAAGGAGGGAGAATATGTTGTTAATTTTGCGTGAGGAAATAATTTGTGCAATTATTCTTTCCTTTATTATTATGTATTATCTGATGAATAAGGTGGGAGATAAAAAAAGCCTGTTTCCGAAAATGATGTGTTATGCATTGGTTCATGTAATCTTTGACATCATTACTGTGATTACCGTAAATAATCAAGATATTGTTCCTGAGTCCGTGAATTGGGTGCTGCATGTACTCTTTTATGCATCCGGTATTTTATTTATTTTTGAGCTTTATAATTACATAATAGATTGGGCAGGCCTGTATCGCCATAGAAGGATTCTGAGATATATAGGGTGTGCGCCGTTGGTTGTATTTGGTGTTTCTCTGTTTTTTTTGAAAATCGAATATGTAGAGGGGAACGGTACAAATTACAGCTATGGATCATTGGTGTTTGTTGCGTATGGTCTGTTTATTTTGTATGGGGTATTAAATATTGTGTTTTTGCTTATTTACAGCAGTAGAATTGAGCCCAGAACAAAGAAAGCGCTTGTTCCTATGATTATTGTGATGTTTGTAGCGATTGTTGCACAGGCAATCGTTCCCGAGCTCCTGATGACGGGAGCAGCCATTACGTTTGTCTGTATCGGTATGTTTGTTTCACTGGACAATCCGGACAGACGATTTAAAGAACAGGCATTATGGGATTTTCTCACAAAACTGAAAAATCGCAACAGCTATGATAAGGATATGGAGAAATACATACATAAATATGCAAACAGACGCAGACCATATCAAATTGGTTTTTTAGTGGCGGATATGAATGGGCTGAAGAAAATAAATGATAATTATGGTCATATAGAAGGAGATAAGCTGCTTGTGGCGGCTGCCAATATATTAAAATTAAATTTGGAATCAGCAGAAAATGTTTATCGGCTGGGCGGAGATGAATTTGTGGCAATTTATATTTTGCCGGATGATAAGATTGTGGCATCTGAAATCAGAAAAGTAAAAGAAATGTGTACAAAGACAAAAGTGGCAGAAATTCCGCTTAGCATGGCAATTGGTTATTCGGCAGGAATGGTGGATGAGCGGGTACAGGATATTTTTGATGCAGCCGACCAGATTATGTATGAGGACAAAATGAGAATGAAAGGGGAAAGACTTCTTTAATTTTACATATATTTTTCCCAGTACTATTCTTCGATTTTACATTCCTTTATTAAAATAAAGTTGAGAAGGGAATGAGGAGAGAGAATATGGAAATAACAAACAGGGTTCGTAAACAGATGTGGGAAATTATTGAAAACAAGGAAATTAAAGCAGTGTTTCAGCCAATCGTATCTTTGAAAACCGGAGAAGTATATGGATATGAGGCGTTGAGCAGAATATCGAAAAAAGATTGTGACTTTAATATCGGAGAGGCTTTTGAAATAGCACAGGAAATGAACTGTCTGTGGATGTTTGAGAAATTATGCAGGGTAAATTCTATTAAAATGTCGATTCATAAGCCAAAGGGGGCAAAGCTGTTTTTAAATGTTGACCCTAATATTATGCATGACCCCGATTTCAAAAGCGGAATTACTCATAAAAAACTACGGAAATATAATTTGAACTGTGGCGACATTATTTTCGAGGCGACAGAACGCTCTGCTATTGAGGATATGGATACCTTTAAAGCTTCATTAAAGCATTATAAAGAACAGGGCTTTCGGGTTGCCATGGATGATGTCGGTTCGGGGTATTCCGGAATTAACCGTATCTTTGATGTGAATCCCAGTTTTATTAAAATTGATATGGAAATTATACGGAATATAGAAAATGACGAATTAAAACGTTCTTTTGTATCGTTGCTTTCTAAATTTTCAGAGGATACCGGAATTGCATTGATTGCAGAAGGAATAGAGACGGAAAAACAATTGGAAGAGCTGATTGCGCTAAATATCGATTATGCGCAGGGCTATTATCTGGCAAAGCCGAGCGAGGGATTTGAGACAATTGATGAAGAAATCCAAAAAAAGATTTTAGAAATTCATGCTCGATATAATAAAAAAGAATATTCTCCGGCATATTTTAATACGGTAGAACCGCTCTGTTCCAAAAAGACGAAAGTGCTTCCCGATACGGATTTTCAAGAAGTATATCG
>JAZNIP010000156.1:0-6703 GCA_045577575.1 Lachnospiraceae bacterium
TCATTCTCGTAAGCGATGCCGTCAATGATTCCACCATTGTCGCCGCCCGCTCATCCTTAATTTCCAAAAGCACATCCCGTAGCTTGGCAAATTCCATCTCACACATTTCATAAATGGAATAACCTGCCACCCTGCAGGCAAGAGCTTTTTGATTTAGTCTTTTTCCGCCGCAACACGGGCAGGTCTCTTCTTTTACATATTTTAAAAGTCTTTTTAAGGATGCTTCCTTTACCTCAGAAGCATCTCTTCGAATCAAAAGTCTTTCGTGATGCGGAATGATTCCTTCCACCTTTTTCGAAAGCGGTTCTCCACCTTTTTCCCTTGCACCGTACAGCAGGATATTTCGCTCCTCTTCGGTGTAATCCTTATATTTTTTATCAAGCGGAAGCAGACCGGACTGCGCATACTGCTTCCAATACCATTTTCCTACATGAAATGCCGGCAAATCTGCCATTCCTTCATTCCACGATTTTTCTTTATCCAGCTGTTTTTCTATGTCTACCGTCATGACCTTGCCAATACCGGAGCACTCCATGCACATGCCGTTCGGGTCATTAAAAGAAAAATAAGAGCCTGTTCCCACATACGGCTCTCCGATACGGGAGAACAAAATACGCAATGTGGCATACATATCGCTGATGGTTCCTACCGTGGAACGTGCATTGCCACCAAGTCTGCTCTGGTCAATGATTACCGATGCCGTCAGATTGTCAATAAAATCCACCTTCGGCTTTTTGTATTTTGGAAGTCTCCCTCGCATAAAGGCAGTATAGGTTTCATTCATTTGACGCTGACTCTCGGCCGCTACCGTATCAAACACGATACTGGATTTTCCCGAGCCGGATACTCCCGTAAACACAACCAGCTTTTCCTTTGGAATCTCCAGAGAAATATTTTTCAGATTATTTTGCCTCAGTCCCTTTATGATAATTTTGTCCTGTGCCTTACCCATGAGCGTTTCTTCTCCCTATAGCTTCTGTATCCAACTTGTAAATTTTCCGATTAATGACTGCGCAAGCAACAGATTTGCTCCCATAAATATCATTCCTAAAATACTAAAGCCTGTCAGTTCTCCGACTGTACATCCCAGCTCCAATATACACTGCCAAATAAGCCACACACATATCGGAAACGAAAAAATTCCGGTGATAAGTGCCGGAATATATCCTTTTGCTACAATTGCCTGCCCCATATGAATAACCAGATGAAGCGTATATGCTACAAAAGCACCAAGCCAGAACAACCGAATAAATCGGTTGTCCGTAGCCAGTGCCACCATACATATGACAAGACTTACCAGAAATTCTTCATATACGGCAAATGCCATTCCTTCTGTACTATAAAGACGATATCGTTCACTTAATTTCGGATACTTCTCATCAAGCAATTTTCTGTTTTTCTTAATCCATGTGCCCAATCCGATAATTTCTTCCATATCATGAAACATCAGCAATACGGGAAACAGCCACACAAATCTTTCCATGTGTTATCCTCCACACACCTCAGCCCGTGGTACTCTTTTGTACATTGCTCTGCGTGATACACTGTTCTTTTTCGCAATTCGGTTCCATCGCATATGCGCACCCACCATATACGTCGTTTTTGTACAACCGCTCGGTGCTTCCGTGTAAAAATCTGCAATCGGACATTTCTCGGAAACAGCCCATGTCAGACATTCCACACCATCAAAAAGATTTTGATTCATTTTTTCCCAACCGGGTATCTGACTCAAACCACTCAGCATCTCTCCCGCTCCGATGGCAAGTCCGCCACAATAGTGCATCTGCATCCTGACACACCAATTTTTCATGATGCTAAGTAGTATTTGTATCTGAGCACTTTCATAAAACCCGCCGTTGGCAATTATATATATCGGTAAATCCTTAAATACTCCCTCAAACTCCACGCACAAATCTTCCATGAGCTTTAACATAGCCGCAGGTACTGCATCCACATAGGTCGGCATACCGATTACTACTGCATCTGCTTCGCTCATCTTTACTCCAAGTATCATCGCATCCTTTATTTCCTGAATTTCGGCATATGTACATTCTTCCTTCAGCCGTTCCCTCAACAAATTCAAAAAATAATAGGAATTGCTCTTTTCCCCTTTTGGACTGACATTTAATAAAAGAATCATACCAGCACCTCTCTAATTTCGTTTATACTCTCCACAAAACAAAGCTCAACCGTTTCCGCTCCGTAATTTCGTGCATTTGCATATACAAGCTCCCTCGCTGTCTCTTTCTCCGTCTCCGTGATATCCTCACCGTAAAACACCGACTTTATATGTATATGATTTTTATATCTGCCTTCATGGCGCATTTTCTTATCCACCACCTCCAAAAAAGGAAGCAGATAAGATATCGTTCTTTCCAAAACCTTTTTTACGAAAGAACTATAGCCTCCGAATGTGCATCGACTAATCAGAGTGAGTGTTTCCGTCTCCGAAAGCAACTCTCCGATTTTCTGGCAGTCGTCCTCCACTACGCATCTGCCCGGCGTCTTCAGCCAACATCCAAAGCACCCTTTACAGTAATAAATCCTACTTGTACTGTCTATTACTTTTGTATCTTCCCCTAGTGTAATATCCAGCAAGTTCCATTCTGCCTGATTCAAATCGTGTATTATCAGATTCATTCCTGCACCTCCGCGCCAGCCGTACTGCTGACTCATCTTCATATAGAAACTTATACTACTCCTCAATCCGACACTTTGCTTTTGCTGACACCTCCTATATTCTCTTGTTTTTTCTTTCTACTGTTCCTTTTTCTGTGGATGCAGTGTCCTCTCATTCAGCTTACCCGCTTTAATATACATCAGCATGCTGATGAATTCCCTTCCGAGCAGCTCCTCTATCTCCTCTTCAGAAAATACACAGGTTTTGGTGGCACACAGTACACCGATTCCAAATGTAAAAATCAGCACCTGCTGGAACAATGCCTGTGCTTCCTCCAGTGTCACTCCATAATCCTTCTGAATTAATTCCACGCATTCATCTTCCAAGCACATATCTGTCAATTGCCTAAGGTGTCCGATATGCTCGGTAAAATTTTGGCTTTCCTTCCGCCCCCACATAAATAACAACTGAAACAGCTTAGGCTCTTCTGATGCGAAACGTATCATCAGTACACCTACCTGCTTAATTGCAGGTGTATATTCCATTGCTTTTCGCACATATCGGTTAAACACCTGCTTTACTGTTCTTTTTAGTTCTACCTGCACCTCCTCCATATTTTTAAAGACTGTAAAAATCGGCTGTGCCGAGCTTCCAAGCTCCTCTGCCAGAGAACGTGCCGTCAACGCATCAATCCCTTTTTCTCTGACAATACATAATGCAGCTTCAACAATATCTTCTCGTGTAAACTTTGCTTTCGGGGGCATTCCATCACCTATTTCTCTTTCCCAACTTCTCCGTTTAATACCAATTCCCCTCAGTCCTTACTTCATACTCCATTTTTTCGTTCCATTTTATTTATTCTATAACACTTGTTCTATAACATAATTATGCAATCACATCCAGCGTTTGTCAAGCATTTTACCATTCAACTTCTGATTTTTTCGGTATAATGATGGCTGCAATAATATATGCCAATACACCACCGCCTGCTGCAAAAGAAAAAATGACCCATGCAAGTCGGATTAGTGTAGGATCTACATCGAAATATTCTCCGATGCCTCCGCACACTCCCGCCAGCATATTTCCCTGTTCTACTCTGTAAATTCGTTTTTTCATCTTGTTTCTCTCCTATCGTTTTTTCTTTATTTCTATGATTAGTGTGTCAAAAGATAGTTTCACTATCTCCCAGCAGATGCATAGAGCGGATTGGCCTTCCGTATACTGGATGCATAATATAGTTTCAACTCTTCAAATGCCGTCCGTACATTCTCCGGTATGTCCACATGGGCAATGTAATCGCTGCCACATGGACCATATCCCTCACTGTCATCTGTCAATCTGGGAATCTCTCCCATCAGCAGCGAGATATATCGTTCCATATCCCATATCCCCCATATATCCGCCGTATAGGTCAGCTTTCCTTCCTTTTCGCAGACAATAGCATGATAGGTCGCATAATTGATAACCTTGATATCCGGTGCAAACTTTCTCATTCCGGCCTCCATACGATGCTGCATCGTGGCATCCTGTGCCAAAATAATATTCTTACAGCGGATGTTATTCTCCGAAAGAAGCTCAAGCAGATATGTAATATTGTTTCCACAATTTGTAGATTTACATTCCAGATAATCCGCTTTCAAGCCATACTGCCTTTTCAGATAGGCATCATACACCACTGCCTCCGGCTGACCTGCCGTTTCTATATCCGGGAATTCCGCATGCAGCCTCTGACGCAGTGTCTCTGTCGTATGCCCTGCTCCGCCTACAATAATATATGTTTTTGCAACCTTATGCTTCATTGCTTCTGCCAGTACATTTCCGCCTTCCATAATGCTGCCGCCAAAAAATGCCATTACATCTGCCTGCGAAAAACCGTATCGTCTTTCCAGTTCCTCACAGGTCAACTCCGGCACGTCTCTTTTCCCGCAAAAATCACCCAGTATATTAATGCATTCCGCAATTTTCCGCATTTCACTTCTGCTTTGCTCCATTTCTTATACCTCCCCCTTCTTTTGGCAACATTTCATCCATCGGATTTGTAGATGTCAAATATACCTTACGTTTCTCTATATTCTCTTTCAGCATATTTGGACTTCCGAGCAGCATATGTACCGCAGTCTGCATATCACCGATCATCTCCTGATACCGGTTCTCTTCTATATGAAAAATCATGCTTCCAAATCCATGAACCAATAAAATTGCCAAAACATTTCTGGCAACCTTTGGCTCAGGCATTCCTGCATCAACCATTACCTGTATTCCCTCCTCCAAATACGCTTCCATAAACTCCAGCGCAGTTTCCCGAATGGCATAGCGTACTGTCCAATGCAGCGAATCTCCATATTCTTTTCGGAAAGAGATAGTTTTCTGATGAATAAAGGCAAAGAAATAAGTAAGCATAAGCTGCGGATTCTTTCGTCCCTTTTCCAAAACCGCTTCCAACTCAGGAAGATAGCCTTTCACAAACTGTTTTACCGCCAAATCAAAAACTTCCTCTTTTGATTCAAAATAATAATAAAACAGTCCCGGTTCACTTCCCACTTCTCTCTGAATCATGCGAATTGTCACCGCATCATAACCCTTTTCAAAAAAAAGTTTCCTTGCCACATTCAAAATCTCTTCTTTCTTTCCACCTTCCAACATTGTTTTCCGCGACATAAGCTACCTCCTTATTTTGAATATTGTTCAATTTATTATATCTCCGCACTTTTGCTTATGCAATATTGTTTTGAATATTGTTAAATTTCTTCCGGTATTGACCCATTGCATAAATATTACAAGCTTGCTATAATTATTTTTGTGCCTAGACAAGAAAATGGGTGAACGACAGTGTATCTGCTTTTCGTTCACCCACCTTTTTATTCTTTGACCTTAAAGGATTTCTCGCTGTATAGCTTATGTACTATTTCGTCAAATCTTTTTTCCGAGGATGCGGGGTCTTCTCATTCAATTTACCTGCCTTGATATACATCAGCATACTGATAAATTCCCGTCCCAACAGCTCCTCTATCTCCGCATCCGTGAAGCTGCAAGACTTCGTTGCACAAAGTACGCTGACTCCGAATGTAAAAATCCATACCTGTTGAAACAGTTCCTTTGCCTTTTCTTCGTTTATATCATGCTCTTTTCGGATTAGCTCTATACACAGCTGCTCAAAGCTGGTATCCGTCAACTCTCCAAGATGCTTCATATAGTCAGAAAAACCCGCAACATTTTCCCTCTCCCACATAAACAGCAGCTGGAATAGCTTAGGCTCTTCTATGGCAAATCTTATCATTAACACACCCACCTGTTTAAATGCCGGTGTATATTCTTTTGCCTCACTGACCCACTCTGTAAACAGCTCTTTTGCAGCTCTTTTCACTTCATCCTGCACCTCCTCCATATTTTTAAACACAGTAAATATGGGCTGTGCAGAGCTTCCCAGCTTCTCTGCAAGGGCTCTGGCTGTTAAAGACTCTATTCCGTTCTTTCTTACAATCAGCAGTGCTGCATCAACAATATCCTGTCTGGAAAATTTCGCTTTTGGGGGCATTCTATCACCTGATTCTCTCTTTATTACAACATCTATTCTACAACACAAATTATGCTGTTTCAGCAAACTTTTGTCAAGGACGAAACTATGTGTTTTATTTTCCTTTCTCACGGTCTTTTCTCATATTTTTTCCTATTCTGCCGATAACTTTACCATACAATCATTTTTCTACCAACAAGGAGAAACCTACATGAAATTAAGACAAGATTATACCTGTCCTCTTGAGCTGACCCACGACCTGATTCGTGGAAAATGGAAGCCTATCATCCTCTGGCAGTTAAGCAAGGGCACTCGCTCTCTGTCCGCACTAAAATCCGAAATTAACGGTGTCAGCCAGAAAATGCTGATTCAACAGCTTACCGAGCTTGTAAGCTATGGCATCGTTGGGAAACATTCCTATGAAGGTTATCCGCTTAAGGTTGATTACTTTCTGACCGAACGCGGATACAAAATCTTTGAAGCGATTTCGATTATGCAGGCTGTTGGCATGGAAATCATGAAAGAAAATGGGTGAACGACAGCATATCTGCTTTTCGTTCACCCACCTT
>JAZNIP010000157.1:0-2210 GCA_045577575.1 Lachnospiraceae bacterium
GTACCCTTGGGAAGAATTTGGGCGTCTGCGGTAGGGACATGGGTGTGCGTACCCCACAGAGCGCTGACGCGTCCGTCCAGCATATAGCCCATCGCCAGCTTTTCGGAGGTAGCTTCCGCGTGAAGCTCCACCAAAATCAGCTTGGTATCGATTTCTTTTAAGATTTTTTCCACCTGCAAAAAAGGATTGTCGGGGGTATAGTCCATATTCACCCGCCCCTGCAGGTCAATTACCGCCACAGGACCGGCCTTGGTTTCATAAATCCCGTAGCCACAACCAGGCGCCTGGGGGGCATAGTTCAAAGGGCGCAAAATGCGGGAATTATCCTCCATATAGGAAACGATCTCCCGCTTGGCATAGGTGTGATTACCTAAAGTAATCACATCTGCGCCGGCATCAAAAATATCCTCCGCCTGATTGGGGGTGATACCCACAACGGACGCATTTTCCCCGTTGACCACCACAAAATCCGCATTGGTTTTCCTTTTCAGCCAACGAAGGCTATGGCAAACCCGGTCCATTCCGGGGTTGCCTACCACATCGCCTACCGCCAATACCTTAAAATCCATAGTGCTACCTACATTCTAAATAATAATATCCATATATTATACACAATATCTAAAAATAAGCAAGTGTAGAGTGTAAAAAATATCAGGAACAGCCAAAAAGCTGTTCCCTGCGGTGCATTCCGCTTTATATTATGGGGGTCGATGCCTACATAGACCCGCGGGCGGTCGCAGACCGACCCTTCACCGCCTTATGTGTCATTGCGAGGCTTGCAACGCAAGCCGTGGCAATCTCCCGGCACATCTTACAATACGGGTCGTGTGATAAGCGCCGACCTCTACAAAATCTACCATAAGTGGCCGTAGGGGTCGATGCCCACATCGACCCTGCTTTATCTCTCTCGGCAATTTTGGTTTGATTAAACAATTTAAGCCAATCTTAACATATATTTTAGAATCACTCTTTTGAAACAAATCCAATTCATGATATAATATTATTACAAAAGCGCTTTTGAATAAGTACTGTGAGGTAAGAAAATGAATATTGGAATTACGATTAAAAAGTTCAGACATCAGCAGGATTTGACGCAAGAACAACTTGCTGAATATCTAAATGTGTCTGTTTCCGCTGTATCCCAATGGGAAAGTGGCAAAACCGTTCCTGATGTTTCCACAATTTTGGCGCTCGCAAATTTTTTTGATATTACGTTAGACGAATTATTTGACCGATCTTCCAAAGACAAAGAGAAAGAATTAGAAAAGTATAACGAACTCGATATGCAATATTCGAGACAAGGTAACATTAAAGAGTTGCTTTCATTATGGCGAGAGGCTGTTCAGAAATACCCCGGAGATTTCACCTGCTTGATAAAACTTGCATATTCCTTGGAGGCAACGGTATATAGTGGCGGAGAAAGTGAAGAAATTGAGAAAAATGCAAAAGAAAGCATTGTAATATGTGAGCGTATTTTGCGAGATTGCACTGAAAGCGACACAAGAAACTCTGCTCTGCAAATTTTAGTTCATTTGTATTCTCAAAAAGATATTTCCATTGCTAATGAAGATACCGCAGTTAAATATGCAATGATGGCAGACAGTTTGTTTGCATGTCGAGAAGCATTGCTTGAGTATGCATATTTCACGGAAGAAAGCAAGGAGAAAAAGAAAAAAATCAAGCATCTTAATATGCTTAACTATATGGATCTGCTCACCCAAACTCTTTACTATGGGAAATATGAAAATGAAGAAGATAAAATTGCTGCATGTAAAGCTGCGTTAACATTATGGGAAACTTTAATCTATGATGGTAATTATCAATTCTTCCATTGCAGAATTCAAAAAATATATCAGGCTCTCGCTATGAGTTATGCCAAACTTCAAAACCCTACGAAAACGATTGAGGCATTAAAAAAAGCAATGTATCATGCAAAATGCTATGATAATCTGCCAGAAGAAGAATTGCATTATACAAGCACTTTCATAAATGCGGCAACATCGGATGCTTCCGGATTTACAAAAAATTACACTTTTACAAACGCAGACAGTGTAATAAAAATCAGCAAACTGAAAATATTTGATTTTGTGCGAAATCATTTAGATTTTAACAATATCTAAGCACAGATAAAAGAATAACTGCCGAGAGTAACCCGATGGTTACTCTCGGCAATATTATCTTATAAGCCTGCTTTATCTCTGATATTCAAA
>JAZNIP010000158.1:0-4035 GCA_045577575.1 Lachnospiraceae bacterium
GAATGAACTGCGAAGCGACCGGATGGAGCATTCGCAGTGTTTGCGTACGGTTTCATTACAAAAATCAGAACGGTTAGTAATTCCGCTGTCCGGAGTCCGGCATTCAAAAAGAAACACAGCCCGTTTTGTCTTCATGATTACAAATCTAAATTTCTATTTCTCCAGCGTAGCAGATACCACGCTCCTATTGCAAATATAAGTAACGCACCGGCAAGAATCTGGGATACGGCAAGCTCCGTTCCCGGAATCAGTAGCTGGTCAGTTCGTATGCCCTCTATGATACATCTGCCGAGCCCATAGCCGCCGAGATAAAGAAGCGTTGTCTCTCCATGATATTTGCGATACTTACGATAAAAAATCAGCACACAGAAAATGAACAGATTCCACATACTTTCGTATAGGAAGGTCGGATGTACCTGAATATAGTTCGTTCCCTCAATGATATGCGCTGTAATATTTTCTGAAATATCCCACGGGCGCACTGCATCAATCGGAAGGCGCATGGCAAACAGATTATCGGTATATTCCCCAAAAACCTCACGATTCATAAAGTTACCCCAACGCCCGATTGCCTGACCCAAAATCAATCCCGGTACACCGGTATCGCAGAGCTGCAAAAACGGAATCTTTTTAATACGGCAATAAATCCATGCAGTAATAAATGCACCGATTACCGCGCCATAAATCGCCATACCGCCCTGTCGGGTGTTGAAAATGCTGAGCAGATTGTCCTTGTACTGCTCCCATGAAAATGCAACATAATATAATCTGGCACCAATGATGGAAAAAATAATGGCATAGATAGAAAAATCCCAATAAAGCTCTGTATCCTGTCCACTCAGCTTTGCCTCATAGACAGCCATCAAAACACCTGCCATTACACCGATGCCGATAATCATACCATAAAATGCCACTTCAAACCCAAATACCGAAAAGGACTTTGGTACATTTTCTAAATATATATTCAAATGCGGAAAGGCAATATCTCCTACATTCATCATTTTTATTCTTCTCCCTACACATTAAAACGGAACAAAATAACGTCTCCGTCTTTTACGACATATTCCTTGCCTTCCATACCGACAAGTCCCTTTTCTCTTGCCGCAGCAAGTGAACCATATTCTAACAAGTCCTTATAATTTACGACCTCTGCTTTGATAAATCCCCGTTCAAAATCTGTATGAATCTTGCCGGCTGCCTGAGGAGCCTTGGTTCCGATTTTAATCGTCCATGCCCTTGTTTCATCCTCTCCCGCCGTCAGAAAGCTCTGTAAACCAAGCAGACGGTAGCTTGCACGAATCAGCTTTTCCAGACCGGACTCAGAAAGACCTAAGTCCTCAAGAAACATAGCTTTCTCGTCCTCATCCAGTTCTGCTATTTCCTGCTCAATCTGCGCACAAATAACAAATACCTCACTGCCTGTTCCTTTTGCAAATTCACGAACTGCCTGTACTCCTGTATTATCTGCGCCGTCATTTGCCAAATCATCCTCGCTGACATTAGCTGCAAAAATAACCGGCTTTCCGGTCAAAAGATTATAGCTCTTGAACCAAAGCTCTTCATCCTCATCATCACTTATTTCAAATCCAAGTGCCAGATTTCCGCCTTCCAAATGCTCCTTCAGACGCTCTAACAGACTTAATTCCTTTGCCAGAGTCTTATCCATTCTGGCTCCCTTTGCTACCTTGGCAATTCTTCTTTCCAGAATCTCGATATCAGAGAAAATTAATTCCAGATTTATTGTCTCAATATCACGCAACGGATTAATATTACCATCTACATGAATCACATTGGTATCCTCAAAGCATCTGACTACATGTACAATCGCATCTACCTCACGGATATTGCTGAGAAACTGATTGCCAAGCCCCTCACCCTTCGATGCTCCTTTTACAAGTCCTGCAATATCTACAAATTCAATCACTGCCGGTGTTACCTTTTTAGACTGGTACATATCCCCTAACAGCTTCAGTCTTTCATCCGGTACCGATACGATTCCGATATTCGGGTCAATCGTACAGAACGGATAGTTCGCAGACTCTGCTCCTGCTTTTGTCAGGGAATTAAACAAAGTACTCTTTCCTACATTCGGCAAACCTACGATACCTAATTTCATATCTAATATCTCCTTTTTTCTTTCAGTTCTTCATATAACAGACAGTAATTCTCATAACGAATTCTGCTTATTTTTCCATTTTCCAACGCATCCTTAACCAGGCAATCCGGCTCATGCACATGAACACAGCCTAAAAATCTGCACGCACCTTCATAATCCGCAAACTCCGGATAATAGTGACGCAGCTCTTCCTTTTCCAAATCAAACAAACCAAGCGAGCTAAAACCCGGAGTGTCCATAATATAGGTATTTTCCTCAATACGAATCAATTCACTGTGTCTGGTCGTATGTTTTCCGCGCTCTATTTTTTCACTGATTGCACCCGTTGCCATCCTGATTTCCGGCTGCAACAAATTTACAAGAGAAGATTTTCCTACACCGCTTGGTCCCGCTACCGTCGTTGTCTTACCGTAAAGCAGCTCCTTTAACTGCTTTACACCGCTATTGTCCTTTGCACTGGTAAAAACAACCGTATAGCCCGCTGCCTCATAGATCTCCCGCAGCTCCTGTTGCTCCTTTTCCGTAACAATATCTGTTTTATTAAAACAAATAATGCAGGGCAGACGCTGCTGCCCCATCATAATCAGAAAACGATCCAGTAAATTCAAATTCGGCTCCGGTCTTTGCAATGCAAAAATGACAAGTGCCTGATCAATATTGGCTACTGCCGGACGAATCAGTGTATTGCTTCTGGGAAGTATTTTGTCAACATTCCCTTCCTTTGCCATTTCATCCAAAACAGACATTTCCACATCATCGCCAACAAGCGGCTTTACCTGAAGCTTCCGAAACACACCCTTTGCCTTGCATGTATAAATTCCGTTTTCTCCTGTATGCACATAATAGAATCCGGCGATTCCTCTTATGATTTTTCCCTTCATAATCTCTTCCTGCACCGGTCTTTTTTATCCTTCCGGTGTAAATGATACAATTCTTTCCAATGCCCGCTGTTCCTGAACACCGGGTGTTGTTACGGTTTCTCCGGTTGCCGGGTCAGTCGTCGTTACAGGCTGCGTCGTCACTACATACTGGAACACAACCTTTCCTGTCGGACTTCCTTTGATTCCCGATACATTCATAGACACCGGAAAGGATGTGGTATTGGTACGGACAAGCTCCTTTCCATCTGCGGTTGTCAGAATTACCGTTACCGGCGTACCTGCCACAAAAGTAGGATCCTCCAATACCGGACTGTCCACACTGGCATTGAAGCCATAGCTTAAATCAACCGGTCCGATACTGATTTTAATGTCAACCGGCGTATCCGGGTCAACATAATCACCTACGGAATAACTCTGGTAGCACACCAGACCGATAAATGCAGGGTCTTCGTAATTTACTTCCTCTACATTGCCAACTACCAGACCTGCCTCCGTAAGTGTTACGGTAGCATTCATTTCATCCATTCCCATAACATTCGGCACACTGATTTTGCTGGAATCCGGTCCGCTACTGATTTGCAATGTTACCGTTGTGCCACGGGGTGCTTTCTCGCCTGCTGCCGGTGACTGATTTACGACATAGCCTTTTTCCACCGTGTTCGATGGTGTTTCGGATTTACTTACCTGAAATCCTTCTTTTTCCAGCATTGCCGTTGCCTCCGCCAGAGATTTGCCGGTTACATCCAATATGCTGACACCCTCTGCTCCGGCACTGACCGTCAACTGAACTACTGTTCCCGGCGTTACCATTCTGCCTGCCTTAATATTACTTTCCATTACGACATCCTGGTCATACTCCGATGAATCCTCATAGGTCACATTATAATCCAATCCCAAATCACTTAATGTACTTTTTGCTCTGGTCAATGACATTCCTACAACATCCGGCATCTCCACTTCTTCGCTTTCCGTTTTTTCGGAAGCAAATCGGGATTTGATTTCCTCTAAATCTACGATTCCGAGTGTTTTTCCGGCAAT
>JAZNIP010000159.1:0-16931 GCA_045577575.1 Lachnospiraceae bacterium
GTCTGGATGCAATCCAGACCCTTCATGAGCCGGATGAAAACGGCAATGTCATATGCGGTGAGAGTGTCAGCCTGGATGCCAGAGGCTGTATCGGCAGTAGCAAAGAAAAGCTGCTCGCGCTTATCGGTGTGGAGAATCTGATTGTTGTAGAGACACAGGATACGGTTCTGGTCTGTGACAAGAGCCGCGCACAGGACGTAAAGAAAATCGTAGAACAATTAGAAGCAGAAGGAAGAACACATTATCTGTAAAAATAAAAATACAGAGGCGTAAAATGTTACAGTTTTTTATTTGTGTTACCATACTTCCGATAATATTAGGACTTGGATTTATTCAATTAAAAAAAGAAAAGGGAACAGGAAGTCTGACAGAATGTTATGTTCTGGGACTGCTGTTCCTGTTTTTGCTTGGAGAGGCGGCTTCCTGTATAGCGATTAAAACGGAGCGTGGCTTCTCCTTTTATTGTGCCGTATTTGCGGGAAGTGTCGGTGTGGCGGCAGTGCTGTCTCTGCTTGTTGGTAGAAAGATGCCAAGGATTTTATGGAAAAATATCGCAGACGGATTAGGCAAAGAAAAGGAAGAGGGAAAAAAGCTTCTTAACTGCGCATGGAAAATAGCTGTTTTTGTATTGTTGCTTGGATTGCCGGTTGCAGGACTTTTTTTGTATGTACCGGATGCGGGAAGCAGCACAATGGTTGAGACGATTTCCGTAACTTCGTCTACGGATACGGTTTTTGGATATAATCCGGTGACAGGACAGGCACTTGAGTATGGAATGTACCCGATTTATAAGTTGGCCTGCCTGCCGCTTATTTACAGTACGCTTTATATGGTGTGTGGTCTTTCAATGGAAGCTTTTGCGTACTATGCCATACCTGTCTGGGTGCTGTTTTTGTTTGCGGCAGTGCTGTTTTTGGCAGGGGAGACTTTTTTTGATGGAAATAAAGAAAAGAAACAGATGTTTTTGGTATTGGTTGGGATGATGCTGATTACCGGAGACGGAGAAAAGAATACACTTGCATACGGACTCCTTCATGGAGGCTTTCGCGGAGAAACAATGGCGGCAGCGGTTGTAATCCCGTTTGGTGCATATATGATATATCGTTTTTTTGTAAAAAAAGACCGGCTGTACGGAGCAGTAGGAACATTGCTGGCTCTAAGCGGAATTCTGGTAACGAGACCATTGTTTTTGCCGGATAGCTTTGCGTTTGTGGCAGAAGATACGGGGCGTGAATGGATGCTTCTTGCGATTGCGATTTTTGCATTGTATCTGGCAAGAGAGAGGACAAAAAAGAAGTGGAAGAAGCAGGAGGTCATTTGGCTTGGGTGCTGTCTGTTTTTGGGAGTGATAACCGGAGGAGTCTTTTCGATGGCGGGAGTCGCTTATGCAGGAGCCTGCCTTTATGGTGTGGCAGAAGAAAGAAAAAAAGCACTTCCGTTTATAATCGGAGTATTGTTAATGATTTGTATGGCAGGCACCGTATTGCCACTTCGCGGTGCTTGTGTTAAAAATGCGGATGTTCCGCAGGGAGATGTAGAAATACAGGATAGAATCAGTGAGCTTGCGCAAAGCTATGAACAGGAAGTGGTGCTTGTGGCACCGGAAAATGTCATGGAGAAGGCGAGACTGCAAAATGATAGAATTGTACTTCCTTACGGAAAGAATTTATGGAGAGAGAACTGCAATCGGGAAATTGCGGATGTATATACGGATAAGGAACTGTTATTGTTTGAACAGATGAAAACAGATTATATGCAGCCGGATACCATAACGGCAATGGCGGCAGAGATGCATTGCAATATTTTGGTTATGCGGGAATGCATGAGTGAAGAGATGCTGATTCGCGGAGGCTGGAAGGAAGCGGAAGAGGTGACCGGTTATGCGGTATACTATAAATAGAGAAAACTTTCCAAATGCGGGAAACTGTGATAAAATAATAAAAATTTAAATGAAATGTTTTTAAGGATTACGATAAATTTGTTCGGGAGAAGCTACATGAAATTGTTGAGTGTGATTGTTCCTTGCTACAATGAAGAAGAAAATGTACCTTATTTTTATGAAGAATTGATGAAGCAGGAGGAGGCTTTAAAAAAACGGGAGATAGAGCTGGAGTTGATTTATGTGGATGATGGTTCTAAGGATAAAACGGTTTCGGAGGTGAAAAAGCTTCACGAAAAGGATGCCCGTGTTCATCTTGTTTCCTTTTCCAGAAATTTCGGAAAGGAAGCCGGTATTTATGCCGGTTTGCAAAAGGCGGCAGGCGATTATGTTGTGTTGATGGATGCAGATTTGCAGGATCCGCCTGCGCTGCTTCCGGAGATGCTTTATTATTTGGAGGAAGAGGGATATGATTCTGTGGCTACGAGACGCGTGACGAGGAAGGGCGAGCCGATTATCCGCTCTTTCTTTGCCAGACGTTTTTACGCTTTAATGAAACGGATCTCCCAGACAGAGATTGTAGATGGAGCGAGAGACTATCGACTGATGAAGCGTGTCGTAGTGGATGCGATTCTTTCCATGACGGAATACAACCGTTTTACAAAAGGGATTTTTGGATGGGTTGGTTTTCAGACGAAATGGCTGGAATATGAAAATATAGAGCGTACCAAGGGAGAAACGAAGTGGAACTTTTGGAAGCTGTTATTATATTCGTTTGAAGGTATTCTGGCGTTTTCTACGATGCCTCTTGCATTTGTGTCCATTATCGGATTGATTTTTTGTGTGCTGGCATTTGTATTGATTGTTTTCACGGTGGTGCGTACGGTGATTTTCGGAGATCCTACGTCGGGATGGCCTTCTCTGGTATGCATTATTTCTCTGATTAGCGGAGTGCAGCTGTTGTGCCTCGGTATTGTTGGGCAATATTTGTCCAAGATGTATATGGAAGTGAAAAACCGACCGATTTATCTGGTAAAGGAAGAACTTTGATTTGCAAATAGCAGACAGAGATAAAATGATATTATTATGAAGAAAAAAGTGAGTATTATTGTTCCGGTTTATAATGCAGAGGAGTTTTTGGCGGAAACGATAGCGGCAGTGCAAAGGCAAAAGGAAACAGACTGGGAACTGCTTCTGGTGGATGACTGTTCCACTGACGGAAGTCGGGAAACGATAGAGCGGTGTGCTTTAGAGGATGACAGAATCCGATTGATAGCACAGATGGAAAATGCCGGTGCGGCAGCGGCGAGAAATCGCGGTATAGAGGAAGCGCAGGGCAGATATATAGCGTTTCTGGATGCAGATGATTTGTGGAAAGAGGAGAGGCTTTCAAGGGAGCTTGCATTTATTCAGGAAAAGGATGCGGGCTTTGTATTTTGCGGATATGAATTTGCGGATGAAAAGGGTATTGGAACGGGAAAAATAGTAAATGTGCCTGAGACGATAACCTATTGTCAGGCATTAAAAAATACAACAATATTTACGTCTACCGTGTTGTTTGATACGGAGAAAATTCCGAAAGAGCTGATAAAAATGCCTCTTGTGAAAAGTGAGGACACGGCTACCTGGTGGAATATTTTACGCCATGGATATAAGGCATACGGACTGGATGAAAATCTGGTGCTTTATCGGAGAAGCGCGGGAACGCTTTCTTCCAATAAGCTGGAAGCAATTCGAAGAATCTGGTATCTTTATCGTGAGGTAGAGGGATTGGGAGTTGTTTACAGCCTGTACAATTTTGCGTTCTATGCAGTGCGTGCAGTACTGCGCAGAATCTGAGGAGTAAATGATAATGAGAAAATTAGAAACCTATAAAAGGCTTATTCTGCTTGCAATGTCGTCCATTTGCATTGCATTGCAGTTAGGTGTTTATGCGTTGTTCTGGTATGGATATTACAGTGAAAGGATGTATCTTAAATTTTATTTCAAGGGACATCTGCTGATGCTGTTTGTATATGCGGTATTGCTTCTTTTCTTTTCACAGATGTATGGTGGAATGAAGGTTGGATATCTGCGTTCGGGTGAAGTAATGTTTTCCCAGGTATTTTCCACACTCTGTGTCAATGCCATTACGTATTTGCAGATGTGTTTGATGGTACGCGGTTTTTTGGATATCATGCCGCTTGTTTATATGACGTTTGCAGAGGTCATTGTCATTGTATTGTGGACCATGGGAAGCTCGGCGATTTACCGCAGGATTTATTCACCAAGAAACATGCTTGTGGTGCATGGAGACCGTCCGGTAGAGGATATTTTGTACAAATTTTCTACGAGAAAAGATAAGTATCAGGTCAATCAATGTGTGCATATCGATATGGGAATTGATGCGATTTGCGAGGAGATTGAAAAGGGCTATACAGCAGTTGTGCTTTGGGACATTCCGGTAGAGGTTCGCAATAAGATTTATAAATATTGCTTTGGCAAGAGCATTCGCGTATATATCATGCCGAAGATACCGGATATTCTGATTAAAGGTGCGGAACAGCTGCATCTGTTTGATACACCGATTCTTCTTACGAGAGAATATGTCCTGAGCGTGGAGCAGCGTATGGCAAAGCGGGTAATCGACTTTGTGTGTGCGTTGATACTTTGTGTGATTTCTTCTCCGATTATGCTCATTACGGCAATTGCCATCAAAGCCTATGACGGTGGTCCTGTTTTGTACAAGCAGGTGCGCTGTACAAGAGATATGAAGGAATTTTATATTTTAAAATTTCGTAGTATGAAAACGGATGCAGAGAAGGACGGGGTGGCGCGTCTGGCATCGAAAAATGATGACAGAATTACCCCGATTGGGAAGTTTATTCGTATGGTGCGTATTGATGAGCTTCCGCAGCTTTTCAATATTTTAAAGGGAGAGATGACCTTTATCGGTCCGAGACCGGAGCGCCCGGAAATCATCCGGCAGTATCTGGAGGAAATGCCGGAGTTTTTGTTCCGTACTAAGGTAAAGGCCGGGCTTGCCGGTTATGCTCAGGTGTATGGAAAGTACAATACGACACCCTATGACAAATTAAAGCTGGATTTGTTTTATATTGAAAACTATTCGGTATGGTTGGATATTAAATTGATGCTGCTGACATTAAAGATTTTGTTTAAGCCGGAAAGTACGGAAGGTGTAGACAGCAGTCAGACAACCGCACTGAAAAAATAAAGAGGGTATTATGACAGAAAAGGAATGGATGGAAGAGGGAATTGATTTAAAGCTTACGATGCTTTTGTATCGTAAGAAGCTATGGATTTCCATAGCATGCGCGCTGGCAGGAGCGGTTGTTGCGGCCGGGCTTTATTTCCTTGTGCATGTCGTATATGCTCCTGCAAGAGAATATGAGGCAGTTTCTAAGCTGTACCTTACTTTTGCGCAGGAGGATGACGGAGATGCTCATCAGTATTACAATGGTTATACATGGAACGATTTGATGGGAACCGAGCCGATTCTGGACAAAATTATGGAAGAATTGGGGGAAGCATATCCGGTAAGAGAAGAGGTCAGAGCGAAAATAGCAGCAGATATTTTGTCGGATATCCGCCTTTTGACAATAACGGTTACGACCAATGACCCGGCACAGACAGAGGATATTATCCGTGCAGCGGAAAAAGCCCTGATTCGTTTTGGGGAAGAAATGGTGGAATTTGATAAAATCGAAGTGATAGAACATGGACAGGCAGCTTTGGTAGTGGTAGAAGATGAGACGGTAAGAGCGACTGTGGCAGGGCTTGTTATCGGATTTTTGCTATCGCTTCTGGGATTGGCATTTGCATGTACTTTGGATGATTCGATATATGTTCCGTCGGATTTTGAAAAGAGATACGGTTATCCGGTGCTTGGTGTAAGCTTTGCCGGAAATGAGGTATTGGGAAAAGCGGAGCAGGAGGAGCATATTCGTATCATCAAAGAAAGAAAAGCAGAGATACGGATGGTGAATACAGTAGTGTTTACGGAGGTATTTTCAGGAATTGGTGCAAACGAACAGAAAGAAATCGGGATTGTTTTGGAAATTCCTTATGGAAAAGGAAATGGAAAGATAATAGAACGCTGCGTGACAGAAGCGAACTTTCTTGGAATTGAAATTATGGGAGCGGTTATTACCGGAGCGGATGAGGGGCTGTATCGCCGGTATTTCGCAACGTTTGACAGAAAAAAGAGGAAATAGGAATGAAGCTGCAGTTGCCTATTTCTGCGGTGAATCAGGTTCCAGCAGAATTGATTGAAAAAATGAATGTTCGCAGTGATGCTGTTTTAATCAATCAGTGTGACCATTTTGCATATGAAGAGATTGCATGGCGAGACTTTACGGTTAAGGCATATTCCTTAAAGGAAAAGGGCGTGGGGCTCAGCCGGAACAATGCCTTGATGCGTGCCGATGGGGACATTTGTCTGTTTGCGGATGAGGATATTCGTTATACGGACGATTATGCCGAAAAGGTGATAAGAGAATTTGAAAAACATCCGGAGGCGGACATGCTTCTGTTTAACGTAGAGGTATGTGAGGCGAGAAGAACCTATCATATTGACAGCTATGGTAAGGTGGGGCTTCATAACTGTGGCAGATATGCGGCATATAGCTTTGCGCTGCGTACGGAAATGATGCATAAGAAAAATGTTGCATTTTCTCTTTTGTTTGGCGGTGGTGCCCGTTACAGTAATGGAGAAGACAGTCTGTTTATTCGGGATTGTATCAAAAGTGGCATGAGGGTGTACAAAACTCCGGTGACCATTGGCAGAGAAGAAGAACGGGAATCGACATGGTTTTCCGGTTATCACGAAAAATTTTTCTTTGACAGAGGTGTTTTGTATGAGCATCTGTACGGAAAGCTGGCAAAGCCGATAGCCTTACGGTTTTTGTTGAAGCATAAGAATATTATGTGTAATGAGATTTCGGTAAAAAGAGCCTACGCGTTGATGTGTGAGGGCTTACAGGAAGCAAGAAAATAAGAGGAGTGCGATGATTGTATATATCATACTTACCGTATTGACGGTCGGAATAGCAGCTTTTGTAAAAAAGCAGGAGAATACAGGCGTCTGCAGGGTGACCAGACAGCAGGTGTGCAATTATGTATGCCTGCTTACTCTTTTTATGCTTTTGTTTGGAGTATCGGCATGTCGTTATCAGGTGGGGAATGATTACAGCCGTTATGAGGAGTTTTTCCATCTGATTCCATTAAAGCAGGTTGTTCCCACAGAATTCGGATTTAATACCGTTGTTCTGTTTATGCAGTTCTTGTTTGGAGCGGATACGAAGCTGACCATTTTTGCATTGTTTGCATTTGTGACGGTTCTTTTTATGCTGAAGGCGGTATATGACCAGAGTGAGGACTTCTTGTTCTCATTTTTCTTATTTATGACACTCAGCTATTATTTCCAGAGCCTGAATACGGTGCGGTATTATCTGGCATGGGCAGTGGCTGTGTTTTCCATGAAATATGTGTTGAAGAAACAATATATGAAATTTATATTGTGGATACTTCCGGCGGCTACCATACACAAATCCGTACTGCTTGTAATACCGGTATATCTGTTGGCAAATTTGAATTGGGAAAAATGGCAGTTTGTATTGCTGATTCTGGCAGCCTCTACCGGTTTTTTTATGCAGGATTTGTATTTAAAAATTATTATGAAGCTTTATCCGAGCTATGAAGATACTGCTTATCTGGACGGAGGCACTTCTTTTATTAATATTATTCGAATTATCGGTGTTTTTGTATTTGCGCTGTTGTATTATCGGACTGCGGTTGCAGATAATAAACAGAACCGTTTTTATTTCAATTTAAATATTTTTGCACTGCTTTTGTATACCTGTGGTTCTTTTGTGCCGGAGATATCGAGAGTGGGATACTATATGACGGCGGGACACATTTTCCTGTTGCCGTCGGTTGTCCATAGGATTGCGTCAGAAAGACAACGGAAATTCTGGCATGTGGTAATTATCGGGGCAGCGATTTTATATTTTGCGATTTTCCTCATAAAAGCACAGGATTTGCTTGTGCGGATTGTGCCGTATCATACATGGATTTTTCCGGGTGAGCTTGGCGGAAAGGTGGGATAAAAATGAAACAGATTACCTTCAGTATAATTGTTGTTTGTCTGAATGCAGGGGATAAGCTGTTAAAGACAGTGGACAGTGTTTTGATGCAGAGCTATCAGGATTATGAAATAATTGTAAAGGATGGCATGTCTACAGACGGCTTTGTGGATAAGCTGCCTGCGGATTCCCGGATTCGGGTGGTGCGTCAGAAGGACAAGAGCATTTATGATGCGATGAATCAGGCGGTTTCTTTGGCAACGGGCGATTATATGCTGTTTTTGAATTGCGGCGATTATTTTTATGATAAAAAAGTGTTGGAAAAGGTGAGCGCGTGGATAACTACCGACCATGCATCCTCGGAAATTTATTACGGAGACATTTATAATCGTTCCGTGGATGCTAAGATTGCGTCAAATCCTAATATCAATGCATTTGCCTGCTATCGGAATATCCCCTGTCATCAGGCATGCTTTTATGCACAAAGCCTGATGCGGCGCAGAGGCTATGAGACAGAATATAAGGTACGGGCAGACTACGAGCATTTTCTCGGCAGCTATTTTGAAGACGGTGTGCGTCCGGTTTCCATGAAAATCACGGTGGCATCTTATGAGGGAGGCGGTTATTCCGAAACGAAGGAAAATAGGCAACGCTCTGCAAGAGAGCATGAGGAAATTGTAAAAAAATATTTGAGCAAAGGTCAGATTGTGAAATATAGGCTGTTGCTGCTTTTGTCTCTTGCACCGCTTCGGACAAAGATAGCTCAGAATGATAAGCTGTCCGGTATTTATAACAAATTAAAGGAATTTTTGTACCGCAGAAGAGGGTAATGAAAAATGAAGGTGCTTTGGCTTTGTAATATTATGTTGCCTGTCATTGCAGAGAGTCTGGGACTTCCCGGAAGCAATAAGGAAGGGTGGCTGTCCGGGCTGGCGGCAAAGCTCTGTGCGGAGGAGGCAAAAGAGATAGAGCTTGGGATTTGTTTCCCGACAGAGGGGGATCCGATACAGGGCAGAATTATATATGAAAAAAACAGGGAAATTGTTTACTATGGATTTCCGGAAAATACAGTGAATCCGGAGTACTATGATGAAGCTGTAGAGCAGCATTTGGAAAGGATTTTGTCGGAATTTCAGCCGGATGTGGTGCACTGCTTCGGAACGGAGTATCCTCATACACTTGCTATGACGAGAGCCTTTGACAGACCGGAGCGGACACTGATTGGGATTCAGGGACTCTGCTTTGTGTATGCGGACTATTATATGGCGGATTTGCCGGAAAAGATTCAGAAGCGGACACTGTTCCGTGATTTTGTAAGACGGGATAATCTTCCTATGCAGCAGAAAAAATACCGGATGCGCGGTGAATATGAAAAGCAGGCGCTTGCGAACACTGCTCATGTAACAGGTCGAACCGATTGGGATAAAGAGTGGACGTATCAAATAAATCCCGGGGCAAAGTATCATTTTATGAATGAAACGCTGAGAGGACAGTTTTATGGACCAATATGGGATATGGAGGCTTGTGAGAAACACAGCATTTTTTTGAGTCAGGGCAATTATCCCATTAAAGGGCTTCATTATATGCTGCAGGCAATGCCGGAGGTTTTAAAAAAATATCCAAAGGCGCGTATTTATGTGGCAGGGGATGAAATTACCCGTTTTTCTACGATAAAAGAAAAAATAAAAATATCCAATTACGGAAAATATTTATTGGAGCTGATTCGCCAAAACCATTTGGAAAATGCGGTTACTTTCTGCGGAAGGCTGAGTGCTGATGAGATGTTGGCAAGATTCTTGAAAAGCCATGTGTTTGTTTCGCCCTCCTCTATTGAAAATTCTCCTAACTCGGTAGGAGAGGCCATGCTGCTTGGCATGCCGGTGGTAAGCTCGGATGTGGGCGGAGTTCATAATATGCTGGCAGGCGGTGAAGAAGGCTTTCTGTATGAAACGGCTGATAGTAAGGCGCTGGCAGATTATATTTGTTATATATTTGATGAAAAAAATCGGGAGTCGGTGATTTCGATGTGCCGGAAGGCGAGAAGCCATGCATGGAAAACCCATGACCCGGAGACAAATTACCGTCGCCTGATGGAGATATATCATGAAATTAACCTTTGTATCTAATTATATTAATCATCACCAGATTCCGGTTTCTACAGAGCTCTATAAGGCTTTGGACGAGGATTATTGCTTTGTCCAGACGGAGGTAATGGAGCAGGAGCGTGCAGCAATGGGGTGGGGAGTGGACAGAACAAAGTTACCCTACCTGAAATGCTGGTATGAGGAGCCGCAGATATGTGAGAGGCTTGTCATGGAAAGCGATATCGTGGTGTTCGGCGGTGTAGAGGATGAGCGATATATTGAAAAGCGACTTGCTGCCGGAAAACCGGTGATTCGTTATAGTGAAAGACTGTATCGTGAGGGGCAGTGGAAAGCGGTTTCTCCCAGAGGATTGTTAAAAAAGTACAAGGATCATACAAGATATCGAAGCAAAGAGGTTTATCTGCTTTGTTCAGGTGCATACGTGGCATCAGATTTTCGGATTGTGCGTGCTTACCCGAACAAGATGTATAAGTGGGGATATTTTACCGAAACAAAAACATATGATGTGGATAAATTGCTGCGGGAAAAGAACGGAAATCCGGTGGAAATTTTGTTTGCGGGCAGATTTCTGCCTCTAAAGCATCCGGAATATGCACTCAGGCTGGCAGAGCATCTAAGAAAGAAAAATATTTCTTTTCATTTGACTATGGTAGGCGGAGGTGAATTGGAGGAAAGTCTGCATAGAGAAGCGGAGCAGAGCGGGCTGCTGCCGTATGTGACATTTACCGGTTTTCAGAAGCCGGAGGTGGTACGAGACTATATGGAAAAGGCAGATATTTTCCTGATGACCAGCAATTATTTGGAGGGCTGGGGAGCGGTAATCAATGAAGCCATGAACAGCGGCTGTGCAGTGATTGCCGATGCTAAAATCGGTGCAGTGCCCTTTTTGATAGAGCATGAAAAAAACGGAATGGTTTATGCGGACGGCAATTTACAGGAGTTCCTTTCTTATGGAGAGCGTCTTGCAACGGATGACAAGCTTCGTAAAAAATTGGGAAAAGCAGCCTATGACACCATTGTCACATATTGGAATCCGGAGTTTGCGGCAAAGAGTCTGTTGGAATTTGCAAAAGAGATTTTAGAAGGCAGAATGTGTATCAATAAGGAAGGACCGCTAAGCAAAGCTCTTGTCATTTCGCCCGGAAAAGGGTATTCTTATACGAGGAGAAACGGATAGGCAGTGTGTGTCCGGAAACAGAAAGTGTATTTTTATGAGAGACAGAATTTATGTGTGTCATACCTTTTATAATGTGTATGTTACACTTCTAAAAGAAATGAATCTTCCGAAGGCAGAGCAGGGAAACGCGGATATTGCACTCAGTACAATTTCTACGGATTTTACGGGATTAAAGGAGAGGCTTGAGCAGTGCGGCATGTTCGGACATGTTTATCTGTTGGATGAAAAGAAGGACAGTTTTTTTCCTGAGCTTGCCAAGTATAAGCGGCATTACGGAAATATTGTAAAGCATCTGATAAACCGGATTATCTATACCAAAAAGCTGGGAAAGCTGGAAGAACAGTATATGTCGGTTGACTTTAAACAGTATCGGGATGTGTATGTGTACTGTGACAGTGATCCCATCGGTTACTATTTAAGCTATAAGCATATTTATTATCATGCGATGGAGGACGGTCTGGACTGCCTGAAATATCTGGACGGTGCTCATTATGATAATCGGGGACACTTTAAGCTGAAGGCATTTCTCGCATCCCTTAACATTATTTTTATTCAGAATGGTTATGGAAAGTATTGTCTGGACATGGAAATCAATGATTTATCCTGTCTGCGTCAAACTTGTCCGAAATATAAGGTAGTACCGAGAAAACCGTTGGAGCTTGCGCTGAATTCAGAGCAGAAGTTAAAAATGCTTCGCGTGTTTATGACAGATGCCGATGGCTTTTTAGAGGAATTGAATGAAAAGGCGAATGGAGACTGTATCCTATTTTTAACCCAGCCTCATCCTCAGGATGAAGAAGCCCGCAGACAGATTTGCCATGACATTATTCGGGATTATTGTGAAGGCTGTCATGTGGTTATTAAGCCTCATCCGAGAGACTTGCTTGACTATGAAAGCCTGCGACCGGATTGTACGGTTATTAAAGGAAAATTTCCGGTTGAGGTGCTGAATTTCCTTGAGGGAGTGCATTTTCGAAAAGTGATTTCCATTGCCACTACGGCACTGGATACCATTGATTTTGCGGATGAAAAAATCAATTTAGGAGATTCCTTTTGGGATAAATACGAAGACCCGGAAAAACATAATTGGAGAACGGTATAATGAAAATTTATAAGAAGCTCATGGTAATCATGAACGCAAAGCAGAAACGAATGATGGGACTTCTGCTGGTAATGATGGTGTTTGGCGCGTTTCTGGAAACCGCCAGTATTTCTTTGATCATACCGGTAATGACTCTTGTACTCAGCCCGAATGCGGTAGAGGAAAATGCGCTTATGGCGGGAGTCTATCACGGACTGGGAATGACAAGTCCCAGACAATTCACGATTTTTGTTATGGGGGCAATGGTACTTGCGTTTGTATTAAAAAATCTGTTTTTGTTTTTGCTGCAGAAAACCATGTATCGCTTTGTATACAAAAATCAATTTGAAACACAGGAAAAAATGCTGCGCAGCTTTGTGAAGCGTGATTATGAGTTTTATTTGAACATAGAAACATCTACCATTCAGCGAATCATTGCGGCAGATGTGGTGAATGCGTATCTGCTCATCCTTTCGTTGCTTCAGATTATGTCTGAATGTGCGGTATTTTTCATGCTTGCAGTAGCACTTTTATTAGTTGATTTCAAGATGACTCTGGTGATTGCCGGATTGCTTGTAGTGACCCTGATTGTTGTCAAGAATGTAATCAAGCCGATTATGAACCGCACCGGAAAGGAAAATCAGGACTATGCAAGTCTGATTTATCAGTGGCTTTCCCAGACGGTCGGCGGTATCAAAGAAATCAAAATTATCGGAAAAGAAAACTATTTTATTCGTGAATATTCAGAGAGAGGCTCTCACTATGTGGCGGCTATGGAACGGCTGAATTTATTCAGCAATGCGCCGAAGCTGCTCATTGAAACGGTGTGTATTGCGGGTATGGTAGCCTATATGCTGGTGATTGTTATGCTGGGTAAAGATTTGACGGAAATGATGCCGGCATTGTCTGCATTTGCTATGGCAGCAGTGCGTCTGATGCCCTCTGCCAACCGTATTAACAATCAGCTGACGCAGCTTGCTTATTATGAGCCGTTTTTTATGAATGTCAGCGATAATCTGCTGGAAGAGACAAGTGAAGAAAATACGGATATGTCCTATGCAAAAGAGGCGGAAAAGCTTCCGGTGGAAAACGAAATTGCGCTAAAGGATATTACTTATGCATACCCGAATACGGAAAAACTCATTTTTGACCATGCGGAGATGACCATTCCGGTGGGGAGCTCGGTAGGTATTGTGGGAGGCTCCGGTTCGGGCAAGACGACAATTGTAGATATTCTGCTTGGCCTTTTGAAGGTGAAGGAAGGCACCATTCATGCGGACGGTGTTGATGTAATGGACAATTATCGGGGATGGCTGAAAAATGTGGGTTATATACCTCAGATGATTTTCCTGTTGGATGATGACATTCGCAAAAATGTGGCATTTGGCGTGCCGGAGGAAGAGATTGATGAGAAGCGTCTTTGGTATGCGCTAAAGGAAGCGCAACTGGATGAATTTGTAAAAACGTTGCCGGAGGGTGTGCACACCGGTATCGGCGAGCGGGGTATCCGGTTATCCGGTGGGCAGAGACAACGTATCGGTATTGCCAGAGCGCTGTACAATGACCCGGAGGTACTCATTCTGGATGAAGCGACTTCTGCGTTGGACAATGATACAGAGGCGGCGATTATGGATTCCATCAATCGTTTCCAGGGGAAAAAGACGCTTGTCATTATTGCTCACAGGCTGCAGACCATTGAAAAATGCGATATGGTATACCGTGTGGAGAACGGAAAAATCAGCCGGGAGCGGTAGGTGCTGCGTTTGTGATATAAAAACGAAAATGTGACAGGAGTGTCATATGAAATTGAGTATTATTGTGCCGTTTTACAATATGGCAATGGATGGGAAATTAAAATACTGTATGGATTCTCTTGTAAATCAGACAATAGAGGATTATGAGGTGTTGGCGGTGGATGACTGTTCGACTGACAATACCTACAGGCTTCTTTGTGAGTATGAGAGGCAGTATCCGGGAAGGGTCAGAGCTTTTCGGACACCGGAAAATAAAAAGCAGGGCGGCGCGAGAAATCTCGGTATGGACAATGCACGGGGAGAGTGGATTGGTTTTATGGACGGAGATGACTGGGCAGCGCCGGATATGTATGAAAAGCTTTTGGAAAAGGCAGTGGAAACCGGAGCAGACGTAGTGGGCTGCGATTTGCACCAGACTCATGAGCATAGCATGAAAATCGGACAGATTGTCAATGCTAACACGATGGATCAGACCGGACCGCTGGATGCGGAAAAATATAAAAAGCTGATGCTGAATCCGTGCAGTATGGTCATTAAAATTTACAAAAAAGAAGTAATTGATAACTATCGTCTGAGATTTCCGGAGGGAATGTTTTACGAGGATAACTGTGCAGGTCCTGTGTGGATGCTGCACTTTAAGCATTTTGAAAAGGTGGAAGAGCCACTTTATTATTATTATCAGGATGCTGCTTCTACGACCCATTATATCAGTGAAAGCAAGTGCAGAGACCGAATGAAAGCAGGAATGCTTCTTGTGAAGCAGTGTAAGGAATATGGTTTTTATGCACCTTATAAAAAGGAGCTGGAATTTGCTTTTGCAAAGCTGTATTATGTGAATACATTATTTACTTATGTGATTGGAGTAAAAGAACAGAAGCTGTCTTTTTTAGAGGATTTAAAAAAGGGGATTTTAGAGGAGTTTCCGAATTTTCAGGAAAATCCGTATTTTCAGGAGACTTATGATGCGGAACAGAAGAAATTAATTCGGCTGCATATGAAATCCAGCAGACTGTTTTGGGGATATTACAGAGCATTAAGTGCCTATAGAAAGATAAGGGAAAAGATGTAATGTTTAAAGAAAAAATGACAAAGGTGTCAGGGGTGTTGGATTGTTTTTTTCGTTACACGGTGTTGACGCTTTTCGGTATCTTTATTTTTTATTTATTAGTGGTAAGTCTTTTTACGACAAACTACAGTTTTGTCGGAAGAAAGATTATTTTTGAATCGGATTCACCGTGGAAGGTTTTGGCTGTCTTAGTGCTGTTTGTTGGTATTATTTTCATGGCAAGGAGATGGGGCGCTGCTGATTTGTATCAAAAATATCGGGAGCAGCTGCATCGCGGAGTGAATCTGCTGTTGCTGTTGTTTATGCTTTTTTTAATTGTGGCAACACAGCTAAGACCTCATGGAGATCAGCTGGCAATCAGTGATGCGGCAGTGGGGCTCAGAACAAATGATTTTGAATTGTTTGTGGACGGGAGTTACTTTGTTTATTGGCCGTTTCAGTCCAGAATTGTAGTATTTTTGTGGGGTTTTTTTAAGATTTTTGGTAATTGGAACTATCCTGCATTTCAGATTATGAATGCATTTTGTATTTTGATTTCGTTGAATCTGCTTGCAAAAATTGCGGTTAGGACAGGTGTTTTGGAGGGAAAAAATGGTGAAACACTGGGCTTTCTGGGGTGCGCGTTGTTTTTGCCGTATTTGTTTTATGTGACATTTATATATGGTAATATTGTAGGGCTCATGTTCATGATTGCGGCTATTTATATGCTGATACGATATGTACAGGAGCATAGGCTGCGGTATTTAACAGGTGTTATTGTGTTTTGTGCCATCGGAGTGTGGCTAAAAAACACTTACTTAATTCTTATGGTGGCAATTCTTGTATTTCTGCTTGTGGATTTTTGGCAGGAGTGGAAAATTGTAAATCTGGCGGGAATGCTTTGTGTGGTAGCAGCCGTTACGCTGTTGGGTAATCTGTCGGATGCGTTGATAGAGCGCAGACTTGGATTTCCGTTGACGGATGGTTCACCGATGATTGCATGGATTACGATGGCATTTGGCGAGGATGAAGAAGGCAATCCGGTGAAATTTGATGCTTATAACCGGGATGTGTATTTGGAAAATGATTTGGATACCGAAAAGGCGGAAAAAGAAGCAAAAGAAGAATTAAAGAAGCGTCTTACCGATTTGATGGAAGATCCGATGCACATGATGGATTTTATGAGAAAGAAAATAGCGATTGCCTGGAATGAGCCTACGCATGAAAGCCTTGTGGCGAATAATCGTCCGGAAACGGGGATTGAGCAGTCGGGGCTGACCCGCTTTATTTTGCGGGAGGATGAAAAAAGTCCGATTGTAGAATATATGAATTTGTTTCATGGAATGCTACTTGCGGGGGTGCTTATCTGGATTATCCGGAAGGGAAGAGCTGTGAGCATATATGGTCTGCTTCCGGCAGTTGTTTTTATCGGAGGCTTCCTGTTCCAATTATTCTGGGAAACCTATTCGCAGTATACAATACAGTACTTTTTGCTGATTATTCCTTATGCGGTGAGCGGCTTTGCAGAGATAATGGAAAGGCTGGAACAAAGGTTTGCTAATGTGAAGGACTTGTGATAAAATAAAATGAATTGTGTATAAAATGCGTAGAGATACGCGCTTTTGGAATTGGAGGAAAGGCAATGTTAAACGATAAGACAATATTAATTACCGGAGGTACCGGATCGTTTGGAAAGTGCTTTACGAAATATGTTTTAGAAAAATACAATCCGAAAAAAATTATTATTTATTCCAGAGACGAGTTCAAGCAGTTTGTGATGCAGAATGAGTTTAAGGAGCTGAATAAA
>JAZNIP010000160.1:0-2757 GCA_045577575.1 Lachnospiraceae bacterium
AACAGGTGGAAATGGAGCTTTCCGATACCTTTTACCCGGAAAAGCCGTTGGTACCGTTTATCCGCGCCATTCAGGACCGCGTGGTGTTAGAGATTCAGCGCGGTTGTATCCGTGGGTGCCGGTTCTGTCAGGCCGGTATGCTGTACCGTCCGATTCGTGAACGTAATGTAGAGTTTTTAAAGGATTTGGCCACAAAAATGCTTCGTTCCACTGGACATGAGGAGATTTCTTTGTCTTCCCTTAGCTCCAGTGATTATTCCTGCTTAAAGGAGCTTGTATATTACTTAATCGATACCTTCCAGAATGACGGTGTAAACATCTCCCTGCCGTCCTTACGTATTGATGCTTTTGCGTTAGATGTGATGAACAAGGTGCAGGACATTACCAAGTCCAGTCTGACCTTTGCACCGGAAGCGGGCAGTCAAAGACTTCGTAATGTCATAAATAAAGGATTGACTGAGGAAGTTATTCTAAAAGGTGCAACGGAAGCATTTGAAGGCGGATGGAGTCGGGTTAAGCTTTACTTTATGCTGGGATTGCCTACAGAAACCGAAGAAGATATTCGTGAGATTGCGGTTTTGTCCAATAAAATCGCTGCTGCCTATTATGAAACCGTGCCTAAGGAAAAAAGAAATGGAAAATGTCAGATTGTAGCAAGTACCTCATTCTTTATTCCAAAGCCATTCACCCCATTTCAATGGGCTCCGCAATGTACAAAAGAGCAGTTTTTGGACAAGGCGTATTTGACAAGAACTGCGATAACCGAGCAGTTAAACCAAAAAAGTATTAAATATAATTGGCATGAGGCAGATGCCAGTGTTTTGGAAGGTGTATTGGCTCGCGGAGACAGGCGAATCGGACAGGTTATCTTAAAAGCCTACGAGAAGGGCTGTTTTTATGATGCATGGAGTGAATATTACAAAAATGATGTATGGCTGGATTGTTTTACGGAATGTGGTCTGGACATTGGCTTTTATACAACAAGAGAACGTGCTCTGGATGAAATATTTCCATGGGATTTCATTGATTGCGGCGTAACAAAGGAATTTCTTTTGCGCGAGTGGAAAAAGGCATTGGCAGAGCAGATTTCTCCGAATTGCCGTTCACAGTGTCAGGGCTGTGGGGCTGCCCGTTATGGCGGTGGTGTCTGCATAGAAAAACGTGAAATGGCAAAGGAAGGAGCTGCGGAATGAAAGTAAGAATACAGTTTTCCAAGCATGGGGTTATGAAATTTATCGGGCATCTGGACATTATGCGTTATTTTCAAAAAGCAATTCGTCGTGCGGGAATTGATATTGCTTATTCCGGCGGCTTTAGCCCTCATCAGATTATGTCCTTTGCCGCGCCGCTTGGAGTCGGACTGGAAAGTGATGGAGAATATTTGGATATCGAAATAAATTCCCATAACGGAGCAGAAGCATTAAAAAATGCTTTAAATGATGCAATGACAACGGGAATCCGAATACTTTCGGTAAAGGCACTTCCTGAGCATGCCAAAAATGCTATGGCAAGTGTTGCAGCGGCAGGATATAAAATACAATTTCGTGAAGGCTACATGCCGGATTTCGAGTGGCAAAAAACATTGGAGGGATTTTTTCAAAAAGAAAGCATTCCTTTTGTTAAAAAGACAAAGAAAAGTGAGCTGACATTGGACTTAAAGCCCGCGATTTATGAATGGGAGCTGCTTACAGACGGCATTTATTTGTTGGTAAATGCCAGCAGCTCGGGTAATATTAAACCTACTATGGTGATAGATGCTTTTTATCGGGATAATGCTAAAGAGCTTTCACAGTTTGCACTTAGCATCACACGAACGGATACTTATATGAATGCAGGAACGGAAGAGCAGCCCGTGTTTATTCCATTGCGGGATGCAGGAGAAGATTTTTAATGACAGAAGTAAAAGAAAACGGAAGAGTATTGCTTGTAAAAAGACAAGAGAAAATTCTGACACTTTTATACAACGAAAACCGATTAGTGAGAGCCAATGCATATTGTCCGAAGGAAGATGTGCTGGATAATATTTATATTGGAAAAGTAAAAAATGTGGTTCAAAATATACAGGCAGCTTTTGTAGAATTCTCTCCCGGGCAGCTTTGTTTTCTGTCCTTGCTTGAGGCTAAGAATCCGATTATTGTCAATCGAAGCTATGACGGACGGATTGTTGCGGGCGATGAGATTGTTATACAAATTACAGCAGAAAAACAAAAAGCAAAAGAAGCAAGTGCCGATACAAATCTTTCCTTTACCGGTAAATATCTGGTATTGTCTACCGGAAAGCGACAGCTTGGCTATTCGCCCAGACTTTCCTCTGTGCAAAAGGAGCAATTAAAGGTATTTGTACAAAACAACTCCTGCTTTGCCAGAGCAGGAATCGATTACGGGCTTGTATTTCGAACGAATATAGGAGAATTAAAAGATTTTTCAATATTGGAGCAGGAACTGCAGGTACTGGAGCAGGAACTGCAGACGGTTCTTCAGACGGCCGGTTGTCGTACCTGCTATAGCTGTTTACGCAAATCGCCTCCCGTTTATCTGAAAAGTTTAAAGGATTTTTACTCTAAGGATTATGAGAAAATCATAACAGATGATGCGATGCTATATGAAGAAGCAAAGCAATACCTTATGAAGCATCAGAGGGATGATTTGGAAAAGCTTTCTTTCTATGAGGATGCGCTTTTACCACTCAGTAAGCTCTATAGTGTAGAAAGTCGTTTGGCAGAAGCATTAAATCGAAAGGTATGGATGAAATCAGGT
>JAZNIP010000161.1:0-4013 GCA_045577575.1 Lachnospiraceae bacterium
CATGTCATTCCTGAAAAGCTCCCTTGTGACCAGTTATGCAGATTCACAATATCCGCATCACTGGCAAAGGTTACAACAAAATCTGTAATCGCTGTACATATATACCCAATCATTACTCCCGTGACAACAAGCATGGACATACTCTCAACCCGCCTTGCCATAAGGAGTACAAGTCCCATCGAAAGCACCGCTCCCACAAATGCCGCCAATATCAATACAACCGAGCTGACACGGATATAGCTTCCAAGCAAAAAAACCATCACCAAAGCAACCATCAGCTTCGCTCCCGATGAAATCCCCAAGACAAAAGGTCCCGCTATCGGATTATGAAAAAAAGTCTGCAAAAGATACCCGGACAGTGCCAATGCACCACCCAGTATCATTGCAGACGCTGCTCGCGGGAAACGAATCTCCATAATAATGCGTCGATAGCTTTCCTCGATTTCTCTTCCCTGCATAAGCTGCACAATCTCCTGCATCGGAACAGAAATACTTCCGTAAAAAATACTGCAAAGAAAAAAGAATATACTGCTCACTCCGAGCAGACACAACACTATCATACAACGGAGAATCTTCTGATTACTCTGCATATCCCAACCTCCTGCACTAGTCCTGTTCCAATAAATACAAGCAAGACATCTCCTTATGCACTGCCTCTTCATCGGACAGCATACAATGAATGGCCTCTATCATTTCGCCGATAGACATCGACTGCTGATACAAATCCCGTGTCGTACACCATACATTTCCATCCTGCACCGCTTTAAAATCCTTTAAAAGTGCTTCCTTCTGAAGCAAATCTCCGATTGACTCCATTTCCTCATCAATCAAATTATTATATATTAAATAATCCGCGTCCTTTGCCACATGATAAAATTCCTCCAACTGTATCGTCACAGAGGCGCGGCTTCCTTCTTTTCCACCCAAATCTTCGAAAATATATGTTCCTCCGGCAAGCTCAATCATTTTCGGTATATAATCAGAGCTGCACCGCGTATTTACCATTCCGTTCGTTGTAATATAGAAAAATGCTACCGTTTTATCGGATGCCTCATTTTTTTCCATATGCTCTAATATTTCACACTGCTTTTCAAATGCCTGCTGTGCTGCTGCTTCCTTTCCCAGCAAAACGCCGTACAGCTTTATCCATTCTACCCTTCCCAGCGGATGGCTTTCGTAGCTGGAAAAATCAATCAATACCGGAATACCGAAGCTTTCCAGCTTTTCCACCACCTCCGGTGAATGAGAAATCATATTATTTTCAATTGTCAGGGAACACCCCTCCGACAAAATCAGCTCATAATCCGGCATATTATACTTCCCTGCATACAGCACGCTCCCCTGCTCCATCGCCGCTGCCGCTTCCGTTATGCACCAATTCTCTGCTCTCTGCCCCGAAAACCGGACTGCCTTCAGGCTATCCAGCTCACAGACCATGTCCATTGCTGCAGATGCTACCAGATATATATTTTGCAGTGGCTGCAAAAGTACCGTTACATCCTCTGCCAAATCATCAGGAGCTGCCTTCCCCTCCGGAACAACCAAATATCGTCCGCCGTCCGCAATAGAAATCAAGGTATAACCATCCTGATAATAATCTACCGTAAACTGCTGTGCATATTTCAGCTCCATACTACCTTCATAAATGAGCTGTTCACTGACCATGCTTTTGGTATCACCACATCCTGCCAATACCATTCCCATTAAAAAAATAAGCAGTACGATTCCACTGATTTTCTTTTTCATTGCATTTCTTCTCATCTTTTACTATGTATTGTATTATTTTCTTTCACTTTTCCTTCGATATCCGATAAACGCCATACCTGCCACAAGAATAAGAACCGCTACCGCACCTGCTGCTTTAACGGTCTCCGACGCACTCTCCACACAGGCCTGTGCATCAGTCTCCTTTTGTAAGGTATCTCCATAGAATATCAGTGTATATTCGATTTCGTGGGGCTTACTCATGGCAACCGTATCTGCAATAACGGTTACTTCTTCATCCAATGCCAAAACCGGAATTTCAAATACGGAATTACCTTTTGTATTGACCGGTAAATATTTCTGTCCGCCCACAATCATATAATCATAATTCGGACTGCTCCACTCCAGTCTGGCAACTGCCGTATTATCCGATATTCTTAATTGTACCGGTGAAGCAATGTCTGCCTTGCCGCTTCCGCCTCCGAGTGTAGCCTCGATTGTATAATCGCCATCCTCTGCGTCTATTTCCACCGGATTACGCTCTGTGAGCACAGCCTCCTCCGGCAACGACGTAACCGGTATCATTAGCTGCCTGTCATACCATTTTTCTTTTCGCTTACTGTAGGCAGCACAGTCAAACTCCTGATTCAGCACCTCAACCGGAATCGTATACACATATGCTCCTTCTGCATTTTCAGTATATGTGATATACTCTTTTTCTTCTGCCTGTTTGGCCTCTTCTCCCGTCCCCATAAACAACTGTAAGTAGCCCTTTCCACTCAGTGTAAGCTCTGCTGTCATGCTGCCATCCGTTACCGTCAGTTGCGCCTCTACTACGCGAAACATGGAGGAGCTGGATTCCACCTCTACTCCGTATACTCCATCTGCTATATCCTTACCATAGACCGGTGTCAGCATTGTCTCTTCCTCTGCATGACAAATTACCGGTGTGCACAGCACACCGGTAATCAGCGCGAAAAGAACCATTTGATTTTTTATCCATCTTTTCACTATTTCCACCTGATTTCTGAACTCATTTATTTTGTAAGACTATCAATCGCTGCCTGAGTATGCTCTACATAAACAGCCTGAACACCCGGAATCTGTCCGAGACCTTCCACGATGCATTCTACTTCATAGCCTGCCTCTGTCAGTACCATCTTCCATGAGTCCTCTTCGTCTCCTGCCATATCATTGTTTGCATGGTCTCCGGCAACAAGCATCATCGGCTCCAGAACTACCTTTTTGTAGCTTCCTTTTTCCTCTAATGCTGCCATTACGGTATCTAAAGAAGGCTCTGCCTCAACCGTACCGATATAATAATTTTCATAACCTGCTTCTGCCAGCTTGCTCTGAAGCTTTCCGTATACTTCATTGGACTGCGCTTCCGTACCATGCCCCATAAAGCAGATTGCCGTTTCACCGTCATCATAAGAAGCGGTTTTCTCTGTAATCGCTTTTACTACCGCATCAAAATCTGCATCATCCATAAGAAGAGGCTCTGCTACAGCAATTTGGTCAAATTTATCTTCATAATTTTTTAACTCATCTACCAAATCCGTATACTCAAATCCATTCATAAGATGCGTCGGCTGTACTACCAATGTCGTTACTCCATCTGCAACCGCTCTGTCCAGTGCCTGTTCTACATTATCAATCTCCAAACCGTCTCTCTCTGCCAAAATATCAATGATAATCTGACTTGTAAATGCTCTACGCACTTCATACTCCGGAAAAGCATCTGCGATTGCACCTTCTACTGCACCGATTGTCACATCTCTGCTGTCATTGTAGCTTGTACCAAAGCTGACTGCCAAAATTGCGGCTTTGCCATCGGTTGTCTCTGTGCTTTCTGTTTCCTGTGTTTCTTCTGTCACTGCTTCCGTCTCCGCTTCTGTGCTCGCTGTTTCCTGCACCGCTGCCCCTGTTTCCGTTGCTGCGCTTTCTGCTGTCGCGTCACTGCTTCCGCATCCTGTCATACAAACAATCCCCAGTAATGCTCCTGTTAATAATGCTGCTACTCTTTTTTTCATAAGTTCCTCCTTCGGCAGTCCTGCTGCCCTGTTGTTAATTTGCAAAATATGTAGGACAGAAACCAGTTTCATGAGCAGCAACATAACAGCACGCAAATAAAAAACCCTTTCCTAAACAGGTAAAGGGCTTGTACTCAAAAATGTAAATAGAAAAATGCAATATCGCATTTTTTATTCTTAACGTACAACCAGTTACTCGTGGTCCGAAACTATCGTTTCTGTACAACAATCAGGCAGGTCTCCCGACTTATAGATCATCGCATCCGCCATCTTCCC
>JAZNIP010000162.1:0-2583 GCA_045577575.1 Lachnospiraceae bacterium
CGTATTATGCAGGATTCCAATGTAGCAGAGGTTGCTGTAGTGGATGAGGAGGAAAAATTTCTCGGAATTCTTACCAATCATTTTGTGCTGCAGGCTTTTGGGGGGATGTACGGATACAATCTGAATTCCAAAAAGAAGGTAAGCGAAGTAATGGATAAGGAGTGTCTTATTGTTGAAGCAAATACATCCATTGAGACGGTGGCAAAGATGGCAATGGAGAGGTGCCAGCCGTATATTTATGATGCGATTGCGGTAGTAGATGGGACAACTCAGAAATATATTGGCCTGTTAAGTATTAAAGAGCTGCTTATGGCTGCGGTAAATATACAGGTAAGGCGTGCTACAGAATGCAATCCTCTGACCGGTTTGCCGGGAAATAACAGCATTGAGGAAAGGGTAAAGGCTCTTATCGGAAGCGAGGATGCATTTTCTGTTATCTATTTTGATTTGGATCATTTTAAAGCATATAACGATGCATATGGATTTAATAACGGAGATGCGATGATTCGTATGGTTTCTGAAATTTTACAGGAGGTATGCAGAGATGACGAGTTCTGTGGTCATGTAGGCGGTGATGATTTTGTTGTGATTACAAAAGCAGACCGGACAGAGAGCTTGTGTGAGTGTGTATTTGAGAGATTTAAAGAGCGTTCTGCGAAGCTGTATAGTCCTTTGGATAGGAAGCGAGGCTATATCGTGTCTAAGAACAGAAATGGGTTTGTGGAGGAATTTCCGCTTGCTACTTTATCGGTTGCAGCGATTACGAATCGAGTGCAGACGTTTGCATCCATGAATGAACTGTCGCTTACAATTGCACAGACCAAAAAGCTGGCTAAGCAAAGTGAAGGAAACAGCCTTGTGGTCGCCTGATGTTAGGTGTAATCGATAAATAAAATACAAAACAACAAGATTGTATATTAAAAAAATACAATTAGAAAAAAATGAAGATATAACATGTCCCGCTTTTTTCATATACTTTTGAAGGAGATTTTTTGAGAAAGTATGAGAAAAGGCGGGATTTTTTTGAAAAAAAAGCTGAAAAATCTGGTAAGACTGGTAAAGACAGAAGGGCTTGCAGAGACGATTGTCAAAAAACGACATTACATAGAGATGCTGTTTATTGTGCTGATTTTTATTAATTTGATTAATACACCTCTTGTAAAAGTAAATTATGATTTGACGGAATATTTGCCTTCGTATACGGAATCCAAAATTGCCATTGATTTAATGGAGCAGGAGTTTGGGTACCCGGGGACAGCACGCATTATGATTACTGATGTATCGGTATATGAGGCATATGTATACAAGCAGATGCTGGAGAATGTAGAGGGCGTGGATATGGTGAGCTGGATGAGCGCGGATGTCTATATGACGGAGGAGTTTATTCAGTTGGAAAATCAAAAGGATTATTACAAGGATCATTGTGCCGTAATGGACATTACCTTTGAGTACGGAGACAATGAACAGAAAACAAAGGATGCGATTGAAGAAATAGAAAAGCTGCTCGGGGAAAAGGGGCGTTATTCCGGACCGGCAGTGGAGAATAAATCGTTGGAAGAAACTCTCAGCAAGGAATTGCAGATTATTATGATGGTGGCAGTTGTATTGATTTTGCTGATTTTGTGTCTGACAACTGAGTCGTGGTTTGAGCCGATTTTGTTTTTGTCGGTTATGGGGATTGCCATTGTTATTAATATGGGAACAAATTTGTTTCTGGGAACGATTTCTTTTATGAGCTCCAGTGTATCGGCGGTGTTGCAGCTGGCAACCTCTATGGATTATTCTGTATTTCTGTTACATACCTATATGCGACGTAAGGAAGCAGCTCCCCAGGATAAGGAAAAGGCAATGATAGGAGCCTTGAAGGAGTCGGCTGTGCCGATTTTATCCAGTGCCATGACAACCTTTGTAGGCTTTATGGCGCTTTTAGCGATGCGTTTTGGACTTGGACGGGACGTAGGGCTTGTGCTTGGAAAGAGTATTTTGTGCAGTGTGGCAACCGTATTGTTTTTGATGCCTGCATTGCTTCTTAGGTTTGGGGATAAAATTGATAAGACAAAACATAAAAGCATTATGCCGCAGTTCCATAAAGCCTCCCGTGTTGTATTTAAGCTGCGTTATGTGGTTCTTGTTCTGATGATAATAGTGGTGCTGCCGGCATATGTAGCACAGAATATGAACAGCTTTACCTTCGGAAACAGTGCGCTTGGCAGAAGCGAAGGAACTAAGGTGTATGAGGACACTCTTGAAATAGAAGAAAAATTTGGACGAAGCAACCTCTATTTGCTGCTTCTGCCTAATGAAACTCCGATAAAAGAAAGAGCGCTGGCAAATGAATTAGAGGATTTATATTATGTAAAAAGCGTTACCGGTATTTCCAATGTGCTTCCGGTAGGAATTCCGGAAAGTATTATTCCGGAAAGTATCAAAGAACAGTTGCGGACAGAAAATTATACGCGAATGCTATTGTATACACGGACAGATACAGAAAGCGAACTGGCATTTGAGACATCGGATGAAATAAAAGCAATCGTACAGAAATACTATCCCGAAAATGCATATGTGGTTGGGAATACACCGTCT